>JBCCMW010000015.1:0-22989 GCA_039026175.1 Pseudomonadota bacterium | reverse complement strand
GCCGTGCTGGCCGGCCGCCCGGCCGACGGGGCCGAGGACCCCGGCGCCACCGTCTGCAGCTGCTTCGGCATCGGCGCCAAGACCGTGGCCGCCGCCATCGCCCAGCAGGGACTGGCCGACGTGGCCGCGATCGGCCGCGCGCTCGGCGCCGGCACCAACTGTGGCTCGTGCAAACCCGAACTTGCCGCGATCCTCGCCGCCGCCGGTCGGCGCCGCCCCCCGCTGGCTGAGGAGATCGCCGCCGAATAGTCGGCCCGCGCCGACCGCACACCCTACCCCCAAGGGCCGCACCGGCCCCGGGCGCGGCGTGCTCCCGGCGACGCCTGGCGATCCCGGACGAGGATCGCGGCGACCAGCCGCGATACCGCTGGGTCGGGCCCCTCAGTCCGTGCGGCGCAGGTGCTCCTTGGCGACGACCATGTGCACGCCCTTCTCGCCGTCTACCACCTGGGTGATGCGCAGATCGCCGATCAGCGAGAGCAGCATGTACGCCTCCTCGCGCCCGATGCCGGCGCGCGCGGCGACCAGACCCACCATATCGCGCACCGCCCGGCGCATCGCCTCATCCAGGCTTTCGTGGAAGGCCATCGAGATCAGCGTCGCCTCGGTCTCGGCGAACGGACGCTCCAGGCTGAGGTCCTTGCGCACCGTCAGGCGGAAACGACCGTCCAGCGCCGTCTCGACCGCGGCGATCGAGACCTCGCCGTCGCCCTGGCGCCCGTGCCCGTCGCCGACCGAGAACAGCGCGCCGTCATTGAACACCGGCAGGTACAGCGTGGCGCCGGGGCGCAGTTCCTTGTTGTCCATGTTACCGCCGAAGGCCCGGGGCTCGGCCGCGCCCACGCGCCCCCAACCGGGCGGCGGCGCCGTCGCCATCACGCCGAAGAACGGGTCCAGCGGCAGCTCGATCCCGATCGGCAGCCGACAGGTCCAGCGCTGGGCGTCGATCTCGATGTACATCCGCCGGGCTTCTGCGAAATCGTCCGGCAGCGCCCCGAACAGCGGCTTGATCCCCGTCCAGCCCCAGGTCTGTGCCGGCCGGATGTCCAGGATGTCGACCTGCAGCGCATCGCCCGGCGCTGCGCCGCGCACATGGATCGGCCCCGTCATCATGTGCGAGGTGGCGCCGCGGTCGGCCAGATGCGCGTCCATTGCCGCCACGTGGCCCGGCAGCAGGCCCGCCCCACCGGGCGGCAGGTGCTGGTGGCTGCCCGCCGGCCAGCACTCGATACTGACCTCGTCGCCGCTGTCGACGGTCAGCACTGGCGGTGTCGTCGCGTCGAAATACCCCCAGAACAGATGCTCGGGCCGGCGGTCGAGGTGGTGCGACGCAGGGTGAGGGGATGCTGGGTGGTGGGACGCGGGAGGGTGGGACGCGGGCATCGCGGCTCTCCGACAGTGGCGCGTCGGGGGCTGGCGACGCGGGCCGACCCTAGGGCCCCCGGCAGGCCGCGTCCCAGTAGCGGGGCGCGACGGTGGCGCGCTGCCACGCACGCCGGGCTCAGCGCTGGGTGGTGCGCCAGGCGGGGTTCACCCACGGCTCGACGTTGGCGGGCGGCAGGGGCGCCCGGCCCAGGATGTGGTCCGCCGCCTTCTCGCCCGTCATGATCGAGGGCGCGTTCAGGTTGCCGTTCGGGATGCGCGGAAACACCGAGCTGTCGGCGACCCGCAGCCCCCGGACCCCGATCACCCGGCATTCGGGGTCGACCACGGCGCCCGGATCGTCGGCCGCGCCCATCCGCACCGTGCCGCAGGGGTGATAGGCGCTCTCGACGTTGTCGCGGATGAAGTCATCCAGGCCCGCGTCGTCCTGTACCGCCGCGCCGGGCTGGATTTCGTGGGCGTAATAGGGCGCAAAGGCGGGCTGGGCGAAGATCTCGCGCGTCAGCCGGATGCAAGTGCGGAAATCGGCCCAGTCTTTGCGATCGCTCATGTAGTTGAACAGGATCCGCGGCGGATCGGCCGGGTCGGCCGAGCGCAGGCTGACCGCCCCGCGCGAGGGGCTGCGCATCGGGCCCACGTGCGCCTGGAACCCGTGCCCCTCGCTGGCGGTCTGGCCGTCATAGCGCACGGCGATGGGCAGGAAGTGGTACTGGATGTCCGGGTACGCCACGCCGGGGGCCGAGCGGATGAAGGCCGCACTCTCGAACTGGTTGCTGGCCCCGGGTCCCGAGCGGGCGAACAGCCAGCGCGCGCCGACATAGGCCTTGCCGACCAGGTTCCAGTAGCGCGCCAGGCTGACGGGCTGGGACGCCGCGGCCTGGATGTAGAGCTCCAGGTGGTCCTGCAGGTTCTGCCCCACGCCGGGGCGGTCGGCGACCACCTCGATGCCGTGCTCGGCCAGATGGGCGCCGGGCCCGATGCCCGAGAGCATCAGGAGCTTCGGCGAGTTGATCGAGGAGGCGGCGAGGATCACCTCGGCCCCCGCGGCGATGGTCTCGACGCGCCCGCCACGCTCGACCTCGACGCCCGTGGCGCGGCCGTCGCGGAGGGTCACCCGGCGGGCCAGCGCGCGGACGAGGGTGCAGTGGGGACCGGCCAGCGCCGGGCGCAGGTACGCCTTGGCGGCCGACCAGCGCGCGCCCCGCCAGACGGTCATGTCGAAGGGGCCGAACCCCTCCTGCTGCTGGCCGTTATAGTCGCCCGTGACCGGGTAGCCCGCCTGGCGCCCCGCCTCGACAAACGCTTGGACCAGCGGGTTGTCGCGCTTGCCGCGGGTCACGTGCACCGGGCCGCCCTGTCCGCGCCAGGCCGGATCGCCGCCGTGGCCGCCGTCGTGCCAGTCCTCCAGCCGCTGGAAGTACGGCAGCACGTCGGCATAGCCCCAGCCGGCGGCGCCCTGGTCGCGCCAGTGATCGTAGTCGTGGGCGTGGCCGCGCACCCAGATCATCCCGTTGATCGAGGACGAGCCGCCCAGCACCTTGCCCCGCGGACAGGCCAGCCGGCGCCCGCCGAGGTGCGGCTCGGGCTCGGTCTGATAGCCCCAGTCGTAGCGCGCCATGTTCATCGGGTAGCTGAGCGCACCCGGCATCTGGATCAGCGGGCCCCAGTCGCTGCCGCCATGCTCGATCACGATCACCGAGCGCCCGGCCTCGGCCAGGCGATAGGCGACGGCACAGCCGCCACTGCCCGCGCCCACGATCACATAGTCTGCCTGCATCGGCTCGGCTCCTCCGCCGTCTGGTCGGCTGCGGTCGGCGGGCCGGGGCGGGGCGCGGCGAGGCAGGGTGGCCCTGCGAGGTCCCCCCCCCGCCGCTGCCGCCCCATGCTTGCCGATCACTCGCCGCGGGGAAAGCGCTGGCTCTCCTCCAGCACATTGAGGTCCATGTGGTTGCGCATGAACCGCTCGGACGCCCGCTGCAGCGGCTGGTAGTCCCAGGGGTAATAGGCGCCGTTGCGGAGCGCTGCGTAGACGACCGCGCGCCGCGCCTGGCTCTGGCGCACCTGGGCGTCGAAGCGGGCCAGGTCCCAGCGCGCATCGGCCATCGCCCGCAGCCGCGCCAGGATGCCCGAATGGGCCGGATCGCCGGCCAGGTTGGCCAGCTCGTGCGGGTCGGCGGCCAGATCGAACAGCTGCTCGGGATCCAGCGCTGAGCGGACATACTTGTGCGGCCCGTCGCGCAGCGCGACGAGCGGCGCCTCGGACCCTTCGGCCGCGTACTCCATCGCCACGGGGCCGCGCGCGGCCTCGCCCCGGGCGATGGGCATGAGATCCTCACCCTCGGTCCAGGGGGCGACGTCGGCCAGGTCGGCGCCCGCCAGCGCCGCCAGCGTGGGGCACACATCGATGGTCGAGACCGGGGCGTCGACCCGCCCTGGCGCAAGGCCGGGGACCGACAACATCAGCGGCACGCGCGCCGAGCCCTCGAAGAAGCTCATCTTGAACCACAGGCCGCGCTCGCCCAGCATGTCGCCGTGGTCCGACAGGAACAGGATCGCGGCCTCCTGGCGCGTCGCCTCCAGCGTCTCCAGGATCTCGCCGATGCGCGCGTCCAGATAGCTGATGTTGGCGAAGTACCCGCGGCGTGCGCGCTCGATATGCTCTTCGGTCACGGCAAAGGCGCGCCAGTCGCTGGCGTCCATGATGCGCCGGGAATGGGGGTCGTGGTCCTCGTAGGGCATCGCCGGCACGTCCGGCAGCAGCGCCTCGCAGCCCTCGTACAGATCCCAGTAGCGCCGCCGCGCCACATAGGGGTCGTGCGGGTGGGTGAAGCTGACGGTCACGCACCAGGGCCGGGGATCGCGCCCGCGCGCCAGGTCGCGCAGGGTGGCGACGGCATGGAAGGCGACCTCGTCGTCGTACTCCAACTGGTTCGACGTCTCGGCCACGCCCGCGCCGACGACGCTGCCCAGGTTGTGGTACCACCAGTCGATGCGCTCGCCCGGGCGGCGGTAGTCCGGCGTCCAGCCAAAGTCGGCGGGATAGATGTCGGTCGTCAGCCGCTCCTCGAAACCGTGCAGCTGATCGGGCCCGACGAAGTGCATCTTGCCGATCAGTGAGGTGCGATAGCCCGCGCGGCGCAGGTGATGGGCATAGGTCGGCAAGTCCGAGGGGAACTCGGCCGCGTTGTCGTAGACCCCGGTGACCGAGGGGAGCTGGCCCGACATAAAGCTCGCCCGCCCCGGGGCGCACAGCGGCGAGGCGGTGTAGCAGGTGGCGAACCGCACCGAGCGCTCGGCCAGCCGGCGCAGATTGGGCGCGTGCAGCCAGGCGGCCGGCCCGTCGGGGAACAGCGTGCCCGCCAGCTGGTCGACCATCAGGATCAGGATGTTGGGCCTGGGCATTGCACCTCTCCCGACCCGCGGCCGGGCGGCACCGGCCGGGGCGCGGCGCACCGCCTGATGGGGCTGTTCGCCGTGTTGTGACTGGCCGCTTTCTGCAGCCGACGGCGAGGTTTGGCAAACGCCATCCGCGCCGGGCCGACGCGCGCACCGGACAGGGTCAGGCGGGCGCCGCTGCCTGGGCCGCCGCTGCGCGCAGTGCGCGGATATTGTCGCCATAGGCGGCGGGGGCGGCGACGCTGCCGCCTTTGAACACCGCCGAGCCCGCGACCAGCACGTCGGCGCCCGCGCGGGCGACCAGGGGCGCGGTTTCGGCCGTCACGCCGCCGTCGACCTCGATGTGCACCGGGCGCTCGCCCAGCATGGCGCGCAGTTCGGCGATTTTGGGCAGCATCGCGTGGATGAAGGACTGTCCGCCGAAGCCCGGGTTCACCGTCATCACGCAGACCAGGTCGATGCGGTCCAGCACGTGGGCGATGGCGCCGGCCGGCGTGGCCGGGTTCAGCGCGACGCCCGCGCGGCAGCCCGCGGCCCGGATCGCCTGTAGCGTGCGGTCCAGGTGGGGCCCGGCCTCGACATGGGCGGTGATGATGTCGGCCCCCGCCTCGGCAAAGGCCGCGATGTAGGGATCGACCGGCGCGATCATCAGGTGCACGTCCATCACCGTCGCGATGTGCGGGCGGATCGCGCGGCAGGTCGCGGGGCCGAAGGTGATGTTGGGCACGAAATGTCCGTCCATCACGTCGACATGCACCCAGTCGGCGCCCTCGGCCTGTACGGCGCGGCATTCGGCGCCGAAGTCGGCGAAATCGGCGCTGAGGATCGAGGGCGCGATCTTGATCGAGCGGTCGAAGGCCATGGCCGTCTCCCAAGGCTGTGCAGGCGAGGCTGTGCGGGCAAGGCTGTGCGGGCAAGGCTGTGCGGGCGGTGCGGTGCCCGTTGGGCGGTGCGTTCGGGACTGTGTGTTCGGGGCTGCGTGTTTGGGGCTGCGCGATGCGGGCGGCCTAGCGCATCGGGCGGGTTTTGGCGAGCGCGCCCGCCGGTTCGCAACCGCGCGCGCGGTGCGCGACCCGGCCGGGATCGAATCTGGCCGCCCCGACATGTCCCCTGACTGGCAACGGTGGCGGTCGACAACCTACCGGTTGTAGGCCCCGTATACGTCGTCCGGACCCACCTGCGACCACGCGGCGAACTTCGCAACCCGGGCGAGAACTGGGCCCGTGCGCCACTTTTCGGTCCAAATTGGCGCCTAGCGATCACGCGTCGGTTACGTGCCGCAGCGCCAACCCCGTTCCCAGGCGCTGCTTCGTGGGTCTGCGGAATGCGCCCTGCGCGTTTGTCTTTCCTGTCTGGAACCCCAGTGCAGCCTCCGTCGGCGCGCACGCGCGACGGCATGATCCGGCGACTGTCCAAACGAGGACCCTATGGATTACAAGCCCACGCTCTTCGACGCCTCGACCGCTGTCGATATCCCCGGCATGGACCCCGCGGTTGCCGCCACGGCGGTCACGGGCGTCCCCGTCACCGGCACCGGCCTCAGCGGTGAAGCCTACGCGCCCGGTCTGGCCATCCGCTCGATCTCGAACGTCGAGACCCTGCGCCAAAACATCGAGCCGCAGGCGACCTTCGAGGCGTATCAGCTGAGCTACGGCTCGCGCGACAGCGACACGACGCTGGCCGAGTTCCTGGGCGAGCGCGGCGCGGTGACGGGCGGCGACGGCGACCTGGAGATGGGCCCCTCGGCGCTGGTGATGACCGGCTATATCTTCATCCCCGAGGGTGCGCACGAGATCGCGGTCAACTCGGACGACGGCTTTAAGCTGAAGATCGGTGGGGTGGACTATAGCGAGCACGCCGGCGTCCGGAGCTCGGACGAGACGGCCAAGGTCGCCAACTTCGAGGGCGGGCTCTACGAGATCGAGGTGCTCTACTTCGACCAGGGCGGGCACATGCAGCTCAACCTGGAGATCGACGGCATCACCGTCGACGACAGCGCCTTTTACCAGAGCGTCGAGGACTTCACCAACCCACCCCCGGATGTCGAGCTGGTGCCGGTCGAGGACTATCACCCCTCGCATTTTCTGGGCGAGTTCATCGTCGACGGCGACGACACCATCGAGGCCGGCGCCGGCAGCCAGACGATCGACGGCGAGGGTGGCGACGACGTCATCTCGGGCGGCGACGGCGACGATTATCTGCTGGGCAATTACGGCGACGACAAGCTGATCGGCGGCGACGGCGACGACATCATCCAGGGCGGCTACGGCTCGGACCTGATGATCGGCGGCAAGGGCGACGATCTGCTGATCAGCCGCTCGGACGCGGGCGAGCAGCGCATCGGCCAGCTGGTCGTCGGCAACCCGACGCGCGACGACCCCGACAACGAAGTCAACATGGACCCCAACATCCTCAAGCTGAAGGGCTACGAGGATCAGCCGCTGGTCGGCGACGACATCATGATCGGCGGCGAGGGTGCCGACACCTTCCTGATCTCGCCGCAGATCAACGCCAAGCTGGAAATCATTCAAAAGCACGTCCGCGCCGACGGCAGCATCAACTGGGCCGGCGTCGCGGGCGAGAATGACGAACTGCACGACCACTGGACCGACGCGTTCGGTGTCGAGATCATCGGCGACTTCTCGATCGCCGAGGGCGACAACATCGCCATCATCGGCCACACCGCCGAAATCTGCGACATCAGCTACCGCGACACCGACGGCGACGGCGATCTGGAAACCGTGATCACCGTTTGGTCGAACCAGTCGGGCAACTGTGCCGCCACCGGCAACAGCACCTGCCACTGCGCCAGCGACCAGGCCCGCGCCGGCGGCGCCCACGACCAGGACCTGCTGGGCCAGATCATCGTGCACGGCGATCTGGTGACCGAGGACATGATCACCACCGATGCAGGCGTGACCTATGGCGTGGTCGAGAACATCGCCGACATCAGCCAGGCGATCATGCAGGAGGGCAAGACCAAGATCGTCAACGGCAACCTGGGCTACGACAGCCGCACCGCCGACGGCGGCTGGGGCGAGGTGACCGGCAACCCCGAGGGTCACTTCGACAACAAGTACATGGCCGAGGCCGAGGCGCTGTTCGAGGATCCCTCGGACGAGGAAGAGGTGCTGCTGACGCGCGATCCGTTCGAGCCGCTGGGCACGGTCGCGGCCGCGCCGGCCAGCGCCAGCCAGACGGGCACCAACGGCAACGACGTGTTGGGCCAGGAAGTGCCGGCCGATCCCGCGGGCCTGCCCGGTGCGCTGGGCTTCTGGGCGCTGGGCGCGGGCGACGACGGCGCCACGCCCGACGGCCGCGGCCCAGACGGCCCGGTGCTGAAGGCCTATACGCTGTACGAGAACCAGGCGCTGCTGCGCACCGACGGCACCGTACCGGGTCCTAACGGGCGCGCCGCGCTCTCGTTCAACGGCGACGACGAGTTTGCCTATCTGGCGCACGACGCTGCGTTCGAGGTCACGCAGGGCACCATCGCGCTGTGGGTCAAGGCGGACAATCTGGACGACGACGGCGCCATCGTCACCAAGGACCAGCGCAACAGCGGCGATGGCGGCCACTTCCGGCTGGTTCAGCTCGAGGACGGCAAGCTGCTGCTCCGCATGGCGCCGGGCGACGGCGACAGCAACCGTTCGTGGGAGACCACCGAAGCGGTGCTGGAGGAAGGCGTCTGGACCCATCTGGCCGTGAACTTCACCGCCGGTGGCGTGACCGTCTATAAGGACGGCGTCGCGCTGCCGGACAGCATCTGGGAGCCGGACGAGGGCAACGTGCCGAGCCCCGGCGTCTATCGCGAAGCCTTCATCCTGCAGAACCAGGAGCCCTGGGTCTTTGGCGCCGACCAGCGCCGCACCGAGGTCAACGGCACCGCGGCAGAGTTCGCCACCGATGACGAGGATCTGGACGACGCGTTCGAGGGCGCGATTGCCGAGTTCGGCGTCTGGGGTGGCTTTACGCCCGACGCCGCGCTGACGCCCGCCCAGATCCAGCAGCTGATGGACCAAGGCCCGGGTGCGGCGCTGACCAACCCGTCGGGCCCGCAGCCGATGGAGGCCATCAACGACACCATCGACGGCCTGGCCGGCGACGACACCATCAACGGCGGTGCCGGCGACGACGACCTGAAGGGCGGCGACGGCAACGACATCATCAACGGCGGGTACGGCAACGACATTATCCACGGCGGCGACGGCAACGACACGCTGAACGGCGGCCGCGGCTCGGACCTGGTGATCGGCGGTGCGGGCGACGACACCATGATTGCCGGCGGCGATGTGGGCGAAGACCGTGCGGGCCAGCTGGTGCTGCACCAAATGGGTGTCGACCAGCCGATCCGGCCCTTCCCCGATCCTTCGATCGACGATGCGCTGCTCAAGCTCGTCGACTGGATCGACCAGCCGCTCTATGCCGACGACATCTTCGTCGGTGGCGCGGGTTCGGACCACCTGCAGGTCGAGACCTACATCAACGGCAAGAAGGACATCATCCTCGAGCACGTCATGGACGACGGGCGGATGATCCACTGGCACGGCGTCGCGGGCGAGAACAAGTACGTCCATGACCACTGGGTCGACGGCTTCGGCATCGACATCTTCGCCGACTTCAACGCCGACGAGGACAGGATTTCGGTCAAGGGCCACACCACGCAGATCGAGATCGACTACCAGGCCGTGGACACCGATGGCGATGGCTTCGAAGACTCGATCATGTCGCTGATCCGTGCCTACTCGCAGCAGGGTAACGGCGGCGGCGCGCACGATGAGGACGAGCTCGGCATCGTCGTGGTCATCGGCGACATGGTCACCGAGGACATGGTCGAGACCGATCCCACCGTGCACTACGGCATCGTGCGCACCATCGACGAGCTGCAGGAGGCCCTGGCGCCCACCGACACGCCCACCGGCGTTTCGCGCCCGACCGACCTGTTCGGCTACGACGACCGCGACGTCGAAGGCCGGCCGCTGAGCTCGGACCCGATGGCCTATTCGGTCAATCCCTACATGGATCAGGCCGAGCAGTACTTTGCGTACAACTCGGTCGGCGAGGCAGGGCCCATCACGGTGGTCAACAGCCACCAGGGCGGCAGCTTCGACGGGTCGAACGCCATGGTGATGGCGCACGACAGCGGCGAGCAACAGTCCGAGGGCACCTATGCGCTGACCTTCTCGGTCGACAATCCGCGCGACGGCAACCAGGCGCTGCTGTCCAAGGACTTCGTGAACTACCAGGAAGGCGGCCATCTGACGATCTGGATCGACGGCGGCGGCTTTCTGAACGTCCGCTTCCAGTCGACCAACGAAAGCCGGCAACTGAAGTACCGCGACGAGCGCATCGAAGCGGGCGAGGAGTACGACATCGCCTTCGCCTACGACGCCGACAGCATCAAGCTGTTCGTGAACGGCGATCTGGTCGATGCCGACGACGGCTTTGCGGCTGGCATGACGGGCAACACGTACTCGACCGTGATCGGGGCCTCGACCCGCGAGCGGCGCGAGAACGACGACAACCTGAAGTGGTTCTTCGAGGGCGAGATCTCGAACGTCACGGTCTATGACACCGCGTTCACGATGCTCGAGGCGCTGGTGCTGCACCAGAACAACATGGACAGCGAGGCGATCTCGTCGGCGACCGAGGAGCCGGCCGCGCCGCCGCCTGCGCCCGAGCCGTCCCCCGAGCCTGAGCCCGAGCCCGAGCCTGAGCCGGAGCCTGAGGAGCCGGCCGCCGGGGCACCGCCGCCGCCGGCGCCCACGCCCGAGCCTGCCCCCGCCCCGGTCGGGGTGCAGAGCGCCTATCTGGACATCGGGCTCTACGACACCGACACCGACACGCTGATCGCCGATCTCAGCACCACCACCGAGATCGACGCCGCGGACGTGGCCGGGCGAAACCTGGGCCTGATGGCGACCGAAAAGGGCGACGGCAACCGCGTCGAGAGCGTGCGCTTCGTCTCGACCTTCGGGACGGCGGTCGAGAACATCGCGCCCTACGCCCAGTTCGGCGACATCAACGGCGACCTGATCGGCGGTCAGGACTGGGGTACGGGCCTGCAAAACGTCACCATCGACGTGTTTTCGCAGAACAACACCAACGGCACGCTGCTGGAGAGCCTGAACCTGTCCTTCGAGATCGTCGCTGATGCGCCGGCGGCACCGCCGTCCGGCCCGCCCGTGGCCGAGGGTCCTTCGACCCCCGTGACCCCGCCGATGCTGGGCGGCCCGGCCGCGGTAAGCAGCAGCTACCTGGAAATCGGGCTCTACGACACCGCGACCAACACCATGGTGGCCGATCTGACGATGGTTTCGCAGATCGACAGCGAGATGGTCGCAGGTCGCTCGCTGGCGGTCGTGGCCACCGAGAAGGGCGGCAGCAACGCGGCCGAGAGTGTGCGCTTCAGCTCCGAGTTCGGCACGGCGATCGAGAACATGCTGCCCTATGCCCAGTTCGGCGACGTGGCGGGCAACCTGCGGCCGGGTCAGAGCCTGGGCGAGGGGACCCACACGATGGAGATCGACGTGTTCGCGGCCGACAACGCCGGGGGCGGGCTGCTGGAGAGCCTGTCGCTGGCGTTCGAGATCGTCGACACCGTGACCGGCGCCCCGGTGCAGACACTGAGCCTGGCCAGCGCGGCGCCAGCGCCGGCGACCAGCGCGTTCCTGGAGGTCGGGCTCTACGACACGTCGACCAACGAGATGGTGGCGGATCTGTCGACCTTCACCCAGATCGGTGCCAGCCTCGTGGCCGGCAAATCGCTGGCCGTGGTGGCGGTCGAGCGCGGCAATACCGTGGTCGAGAGCGTCAGCCTGGACTTCGAGGGCGGGTTCCAGATGGAGAACATCGAGCCCTATGCCCAGTTCGGCGACTTCAGCGGCAACCTGCGGGGCGGCACCAGCTTTGGCGTCGGCTCGCACGAGATGACCGTCGAGGCGTTCTCGGGCGACCGCGGCACCGGCATCCTGCTGGAGCGGCTGAACGTCGCCTTCGAGGTGGTCGAGGACGACGAGCTGGACACGTCGCTGCCCACGTCGCTGTCGTCGGCCGACCAGATGGATCTGATCGTCTGAGGTTTCCCCCTGGGGCCGGGGCGCCGCGGTGCGGTGTCCCGGCTCCCCCTCGGCACCCGTCGCTGCACATCGCTCGGGGCGACGCACCAAGGACGCCCCCGGACCGCAGGGTTCGGGGGCGTCTTCGTTCCCGGCTCAGGGTTCGTCCTCGGCCGCCTGCTGCAGCCGGCGGGGCAGCACCTCGGGGCCAGGATTGCGCAGCGCCCCGGCCAGCAGCAGCGTCAGCGCCAGTGCAGCGGCCACGATCGCGGCAACCAGCGGCCAGCCGCCCGCGGCCCAGGCCCGTCCCAGCGCCAGCGCGCCTACCAACCCGCCGATGTAGTAGCTGGTCAGGTACAGCCCGTTAGCCGCGGCGCGGTCGCCCGTGGCCGTGCGACCGACGAACCCGGTGGCGGCCGCCTGCATAAAGAACGTGCCTGCGCCGATCACGGCCAGCCCTGTCAGCACCAGCGCCAGCTCGGGCACCGCCGTCAGCGCGACCCCGGCCAGTGCCGCAGCGCCCGAGGCCTGGAACACCGTGCGAGGACCGAAACGGCTGACCGCCTTGGCCGCGAACGGCGTCGTCGCGAGCGCCGGCAGGAACACCAGATAGACGAGGCCGAGCGCGCCCTCGTCGATGCCCAGCACCTCGGTCAGGTGCAGGTTCACGTACGTGAAGACGCCGACGAACACGAACAGAATGGCAAAGCCCATGGCAAAGGCCGCCCGCAGCGACGGGTGCGACAGGTGCCGCTTCCACGCCGCGGCGGGCGAGCCGCTGCGCTGGGGCGGGGCGGCATCGCGCGGGCCGATCAGCACGAAGGCAATGGACGCGCCCAGCAGGTTGAGCGCGGCAAAGGCGTAGAACGAGCCGCTGAGCCCCAGCCCATCGGCCGCCGAGACCGCCAGGATCCGGCCGAACAGGTTCGAGGCCACGTTGCCGGTGATATAGGCCGCCATCGCGCCGCCCGCGGCCGTCACGTCGCACTGCTCGGACAGATACGTCAGCGTCAGCGTGAAGGCCGCGGCCATGAACACGCCCTGCAGCATGCGCAGCAGCAGGAACAGCGTGACGTCATCGACCATGCCCAACAGCGCCGTGGGCACCGAGAGGCAGGCAAGGCTGACCCAGATCCCGCGCTTGCGGTCGATCCGGTCGGCGAACCAGGCGACCGCCAGGCCCGCCACCGCCATGCCGAGTGTCGCGGCATTCACCGCCGCACCCATGGTGGCGGGGTCGGTGTCGAACGCGGTGACCAGCCGGGGCAGCAGCACCTGGCTGCCGAACAGGTCGATCAGCGTCAGAAAGCTGACGACGGCCACGATGGTCGAGCGGCGCACCACGTCGCGCGGGCGCTCGCCCCGCAGCGCGCCCTGTACCAGGTAGAACATGCCCCGTCTCCCCTGCCCAGTTCCGCCGCGCTGGCCGCCGGGCGCCGCCGGCACGCCCTGCAGATGGCACAGAACCGGGGCCAGGGGAGGCACGTAATCGGGAGCAATCGGTGAGCCTGGACCCGGCCCGAGCAAGGAGGCCGAGTGTAGGGCCGATCCTGGGCCATGCTCTGCACCCCCTGCCTGGGCCCGGTGCTGGTCTAGGCGCTGGGCCGGCGCTCGTCTCGGCTCTGGGTCCCGCTCTGGGCCCTTGCGTGGGCCCGGGTGGGGGGCTGGGAAGCGGGCCGGGTCGGGCGCCGCTGGGTCCGGGTCCTGGTAGCGGTGCGGCAGGATGCGCTATTCGGCGGCGACGCGCAGCACCAGGATGTCGTCCTCGTCCCAGTCGTCGCACGCGGGCGCGCTGCGGCCGCCGCCGTCGGCCCCGCTGCCGTCACCGGTCCCGGGCTCGACGGCCGCAGGCTCGGGCACCGGCCGCGACGGGGTCAGCAGGCTGAAGGCGGGCGGGACGAAATAGAACGACACCACCGCCGAGAGCAGGACGCCCCCCGCCACCGCCATCGCAAAGGGCGGCCAGAACCCGCCGCCGGCCAGTATCAGCGGCAGGAACCCGCCAAAGGTGGTCACGGTCGTCGACACGATGTGCCGGCTCGAACCCAGCACCACCTCGCGGATCGCGGCGCGGTCGCCCCTGGCCGCGGCCGGGTCCTCCTGCAGCGCGGTCAGGATGATGATCGCGGCGTTGATCGACACGCCGATTGCCCCGATCACGCCGATCAGCGCCTGGATGCCGAACGGGTAGGCGAACACCTCCAACGCCAGCAGGCTGAGGCCCATCGACAGGACCGCGACGACCAGCGTCACGCTGCTGAGGCGCCACGAGTTGAACGTCAGCACGATGGTCGCGACGCTGGCGACGACCACCAGGCCGACGACGGACAGCAGGTTCTGCACCGTCTCGCCGCGCGCGTCGCTATCGCCGCCCCACTCGATGCGGTAACCGGCCGGCAGCGCCAGCGGATCGGCGGCCAGCCGCGCCCGCACCTCGGCCAGCGCGACGTCGGGCAACACGCCGTGGGTCAGGAAGGCCTGCACGGTGTTGACCCGCTCGCCGTTGCGCCGGGCGATGGCGCTGTCGGACGGGGTCACGCGTACCGCGCCCAGGGCCAGCAGCGGCACGCCCGGGAAGCTCGCCGCGTCGGCTGTGGCGCCGTCGGGCACCACGGTCAGCGCCGACAATCGTTCGGCCGCCGAGCGGTCGTCGCCGGCCAGACGGACGCGCACGGGCAACTCCTCGGGTCCCTCGACCAGCGAGCCGCCGAGCGCTCCTTCGGACAGCGTGTCGAGCTGGCGCGCCACGGCGCCGAGGTCCAGCCCGGCCTGGCGCACGCGCTCTTCGTCCAGGTCGAACACCAGCTTGGGCGCACCGCCAGTCAGCGTTGCGCGCGTGTGGGTGATCGAGGCGACGTCGGCCATCCGCTCCTTGGCGGCCTCGCCCAGGGTGCGCAGCGTCTCGAGATTGGGGCCGACCAGGCGCAGTTCGACCGGCGCGTCGACCGGGGGCCCCTGCTTGAGGCCCCGCACCAGTACCCGCGCGCCGGGCAGGGCGGCGTCCAGCCGGGTCTGCAACGCGGGGATCACCGCTTCGGTCGTCTCGGCCGAGGCCGTGGTGACCAGCGCCTCGGCGAACCCGGGGTCGCGGTCGCGGTTCTGCAGCATGTTGTAGTAGAACGGCGGCGCGCTGCGGCCCACCACCCATTGCACCCCCTCGATTCCGTCGGTTGTGCGCAGGATCGCGTCGGCGACCAGGGCGGCGTCGGCGGTGCGCGCCAGCGCCGTGCCCGAGGCCATCTCGACCTGCACGTGGAACTGGTCGCGGTCGACCTCGGGGAAGAACTGCGCCTTGAGCGTGGGGAACGCCAGAAAGCCCACCACGGCCGGCAGCGCGGCCACGGCCAGCGACAACCGCCGCCAACGCAGCGACGCGTCCAGGCTGGCGGCGAACAGCCCGCCCCTGCGCCGCGGCGTCGCGGCGGCCTCGCCCTCCGGCGCCGTCTCGCCCCGGTTCCCCGGCGCGTCGGGCAGCAGCATGCCGGCGATGGCCGGGGTGACGGTGAGCGCCAGCAGCAGCGAGGCAATCAGCATGACGATGACCGAAAGCGCGATGGCGCCCACGAAATCGCCCGCCGGGCCCGGCAGCGCCGCCATGGGCACGAAGGCCAGCACCGTGGTGGCGGTCGACGCGGCAAGCGGGATCGTCAGGCGCCGCACCGCGCCGCGCACCGCCTCCAGCCGCCGGGTCCCGGCCTGCAGCCGGCGGCGGATCTCGTCGGTCGTGACGATTGCGGCGTCGACCAACAGGCCCAGCGCCACAATCAGCCCGGTCACCGACATCTGGTGGATGGTGACGCCCAACTTCTCGAGCACGACCAGCGACAGCAGCGCCGTCAGCGGCAGCATGGCGCCGACGATGGCGGCCGAGCGCCAGCCCATGGTGACGAACAGCACCGCAACGACCAGCGCCACACCGATGGCCAGGTTCACGGCCACATCGCCCAGCCGGTCGGCGGTGTAGACGCTCTGGTCGAACACCAGCTCCATGGCCAGCCCATCGGGCAGCGCGGCCTGGGCGGCGGCGACCTCCTCGCGCACATAGCCGGCCCAGACGTCGACCTGGCGGTCGTCCGCGACCCGGGCGGCGATCAGCACCGCGCGCCGGCCGTCGACAAAGGCAACGGCCTCGGGCGGCAGCGCCTGGGCCCGGGTCACGCGCGCGATGTCGCCCACGCGTACCGTCTGTCCGGCGGCCGAGAGCAGGGGCACGTCGCGCACCCGGGCCAGGCCGTCGATCTCGCCCGCGACCTCGACCAGATAGTCGCTGGACCCGCCGCGCACCCGACCGGCCGAGACCTTGGCGTCGGCGGCGGCGATGGCGCCGGCCACCGCACCGGGCGTGAGGCCGAGCGAGGCCAAAGCATCGGCCTCGACCTCGACGCGGATCTCCTCGGCCGCCTCGCCGTACAGGCTGACCAGCTTGGTTGCCGGCACTTGGCGCAGGCGCTCCTGCAGCGCCTCGGCGATACGGCCCATCAGCGCGGTGCTCACCTCGCGCCCCTCGCGCGCGGTCACCGAGACGATGGCCGTGAAAGCGCCGGTGCGGTCGTTGTCGAATGTCGGCTCGGGCACGCCCGGCGGGAAATCGACTGCCGCATCGGCCAGCGCGTCGCGCACCTCGGACCACACCTGCTCGATCCGGTCGTCCGAGATGATCTCGGACAGGTCGATCTGCACGGTCGAGATGCCGGGGCGCGAGGTCGACTGGATCACGTCGATCTCGGGGATCTCGCGCAGCGAGGCCTCGATCTTCTCGGTGACCAGCGCTTCGACCCGCGCGGGGTCGGCGCCGGGATAGGGCGTGGTGATGGTGGCGAACAGGTTGGTGATCGTCGGGTCTTCCTGGCGCCCGATGGTGGTGAAGGCGAACACGCCGAGCGCGGCGATCACCATCACGGCCAGCGCCAGATAGCGCGGGCGGCGGTAGAGCAGCGTGTCCATGGCTCAGCCCTCGACGTCGGCGGCGGCGGGCGCGGAAACGGGCACGGGCATGGGGGCGACGCGATCGCCGCGGCCGATACGGTGCGCACCCTCGGCCACGACCCGGGCGCCGTCGGCCAGGCTGCCACGCACATAGGCGCGCGCCCCGTCCAGGTGCAGCACCTCGACCACCTCGCGGCCGATCACGGCGCTGTCGTCGCGTTCTACCACGGTCTGCACCGACCAGAGCCCGCGCTCGGCCTCCTTGAGCGCTGCCAGCGGGACCCAGGCGCCGCGCGCCGGCACGGTGCGCGACTGTTCCAGGCGCACGATCTCGCCCATGGCCAGCCCCGCGTCCGCGTCCAGGTCGATCAGCACGGGCACGGTGCGTGTGGCCGCCTGCATAGCCGGGGCGATGGCGGCAACCCGGCCGGCCAGCGCCGCGCCACGGTGGGTCAGCGTCACGTCGTCGCCCACGGAGAGCGCACCCACCCGGTCGGCCGGCACGCCGATGCGGGCCTGCGGGCGCGCGATCTCCAGCACCTCGACGAGTCGGGTGCCGGCCGACACGACGGCGCCCTCGTCCACCTGGCGCGCGGCCACCACGCCGTCGAAGGGCGCGCGGATTTCGGACTTTTCCAGGTCCAGATCCAGCCGTGCGATCGCCGCCTCGACCGAGACCTTGCGCGCCCGCAAGGCGGTGAGGGCGAAGCGTGCCTCGTCGGTCGCCTGACCGCTCGCCCAACCTTCGCCCACCAGCCGGTCGCGCCGCTCGGCCGTGCGCTCGGCCAGTGCAATGTCGGCGTCCAGCCCCTCGCGCTCGGCCACCAGCCGGGTGCGCTCGAGATCCAGTTCGCGGGTGTCGAGCCGGGCCAGCAGGGCGCCCTCGTCCACCGCGTCGCCCTCGTCCACCGCGATCTCGATCAGCAGCCCGGCGCGTTCGGCCGCGGGCCAGGTGGCGCGCGCCGGCTCAACCCGGCCGACAAAGCGCTCGCGCACGGTATAGCCCTCGCTCAGCGCCACGGTGACGACGGCGACGGGGACGGGCGGGCGCGCCTCGGCCGCTGCGGGCGCCGCGGCCCGGGCATAGAGCGCCTCGACCGCGGCCCAGCCGCCGGCCGTCGCGGTGCCCGCCAACAACAGGGCGAGCATCCACCCGCCGATCCCCGTCTTGGATCCGGTCTTGGCGTCTTGCTGTCGCATGCCCGATCTCCTGTGCTCGCGCCGCGGTGAGTCGCGCTTACATCTCCGAGACCGCTCACTTAGTGTAAGTCAGCCTTACTTCCAACGCTCCTTTCCGACAGCGTTGCGGCAGGATAAGCGGAGGCCGAGGCCGTGGATCACACCGACATCGACCGGGCCGGCAACGACACCGCCACACCGGCGGACGAGACGGAGAGGGTGCAGATGGGCGGCGACGAGCCCAGCGGCAGCGACGACGGTGGCCAGAGTGGCAGTGAGGGTGGCAGCCGCGGCTATCACCACGGCGACCTGAAGAGCGCGCTGATCCGCGCCACCATCGACCTGATCCGCGAAAAGCGGCTCGAGGACGTGAGCGTCGCCGACGCAGCCCGCCGCGCCCGCGTCAGCAGCGGCGCGCCCTATCGCCACTTCAAGGACCGCGACGACCTGATCGCCCATGTGGCGGCCGAGGGCTTCATGCGTCTCAGCGAGGCCGAGCGCGTGGCAACCGTCCACCATCCGGTGGGCACCGTCGACCGGATCATCGCGCTCGGCTGCTCGTACACGGAGTTCGGCGTCGACAATCACGAACTGTTCCACGTGATGTGGAGTGCGGCGCGCCACGAGAACGCGCCCGAAGTGGCCCGGATCGCGGGCGAGGCATCGTACCGCGGCGTGATCCAGGAGTTCAGCGCCACGATGGCGGCACAGGGGCTGGGCCATCTGGACCCCAACGAGTTCGGCGCGCCGCTGTGGGCCATGGTGCACGGTTTCTCGTCGCTGCTGATCGTGCGGCCCAAGATGCTGCGCGCCGACCGCGACAGCGTGCGTAAACGGATCGCCGATGCCACGCGCGCCTACTTCCTGGGCCACGCCGTCCAGGCTGTCGACCGCGGCACCGACCGCGGCTGAGCGCGCCGGCGGCTCTCATCCCTCCTGTTACGATTGGCGGCACCGGCGGTCGGCAGACGCTTGGGCGGCGGGCCGGCCGTGCCCCAGTTGCGCGCTGCAATCTATCCGATAGTCGAGCAAACAAGTCGGAATTGACATGCCCGACGAAAAAGGTCAGCTTTCCAGGCGTCGGCTCCCGCGCACCCGCCAGAGCCGTCTCTGCCCCGCGAGAGGACGACCGATGCAGGCTCCGCTGCCTCCTGCCCACCAAACCCCGTCGCACCAGGCTCCGTGCCTGCAGCAAGATCGTGCGTCGGCGCCGGAGGGGGACAGGCTGCTGTACGACACGCTGGCTGCGCTGTTTCCGTTCTGCCTCTCGCTCGAAAGCCTGCTCGACCGTTTCCAAGAGGTGCCCCGATGACGGTGATGGACAGAATAACAACGCCCCGCGAGCGGGCGACCGAGCCCATGGACGACGGGCCGCCGATCCACAACGCCAGCGTGCTGACCCGCGGTGGCGATATCGCGCGCATCGCCCACGGCGGCCAAGTCTACACGCTGCGCATCACGCGGCAGGGAAAGCTGATCCTCACGAAATGACGCGTTCGCCAGAGCGGCGGGGCGGCGCCCCCGTGGGCATGGTCGAAGACCTGGATGCCCTGGAGGCAAGCGCCGTGCTCTATCTGCGGCTCTGGTGCTCGGGACCCGAGTGCCAGGCCGCCGTACTGCACGACTTTACCACGCGCTTCGGCCGCGAGGTCGGCGTCGAGCGGTTGCGCAGTTTTGAAGAATTCATGACCACGCTGGTCGAGCATGCGCGCCGCCCGATGATGCGCCACGCCGTCGGCTGCCGCTGTGTCGGCGCCGACGAAAGCGCGTATGCCAACCTGATCGCCGCCGCGGCGGATGGCGATCAGGAGGTTGCGGCCGTTATCGCCTCGCTGATCGTGCGGCCGGAAATGGCGACCGTCGTCGCGCACCAGGCCGAACCGGTCGCCATCACCGTGCGCCAGATCGCCCGGCGCATCGAGGCGCGCGAGCGAGGCCGCGAGACTGGACGCGAGACTGGGCGCGACACCGGGCGCGACACCGGGCGCGAGAGCGCGACCCACAGCGCCCCCGCCGCCCTGCACTAAGCGACAGCGACGGTTCCCGGGCGCCGCTCGATCATGCCGCAGCCCCTGGACGGCGGGCTGCGGCCATCATACCACGATGCGCCAGCAACGCTTTTGCCTGCCAGCGGACATCGCCATGACCAAAGTGCCGTCGCCCTGCATCGACGTCTGCAAATTCAAGCTCGACGGCCACTGCATCGGCTGCGGCATGACCAAAAAGAGCAAGAAGACGTTCAAAAAGCTCGACGGTCGGCGCCGCAAGCTGGCGTTTCTGCTGGACCTGATCGCGCTGCAGGCGCGCGTCGGCGTCAAGACCCGCGGCTGGGAAAAGGGCTACCGCAAGCGCTGCGCGAAAAAGGGCGTCGAATGCCCGCTGGACAGCATGCGCCAGGCCGCCTGAACCGCTCCGCGTCACACACAAAAACCGGGTGGGCGGATGCCGACCCGGTTTTTTCCTCTGACCGTCGATCAAGCGGCCGCCGATCAGCCCTTTAGGTGAGCGCGCAGCATCCAGGCGAACTTTTCGTGCGTGCGGCCACGCTCGATCGCCAGATCCTCGGTCAGCTTGTCGCCGTGCTTGGCGGCCACGTCGCTCAGCGCGTACATGGTGCCCGCCAGCATCTGCTCGTCGGCCAACAGGGTGCCGATCATGGTCGGCGCGTCCACGTCGCCCGCACACTCGGTGATCTTCGAGCGCTCCAAATGGCCGGCCAGGGTGCCGAGCGCGTGACCGTCGAGCGCCTTGATCCGCTCGGCCAGATCGTCCTGACCGCTGAAGTGATCCTCGTACAGCTTCTGGAACATGTCGTGCAGCGGCCCAAAGGACATGCCCTCGACGTTCCAGTGGTAGTTCTGCGCCTTCATGGTCGTCACAACGGTCTCGGACAGCGCCTGCGTCAGTCCGTCGATGATCGCTTCGACTGCCGTTGCGTCGAGCTGGGTAGCCGTATTCTGCATCGCTGCATTCCCTCAGAATCTCTCAAGCTGCGGATGCGCTGCCTAGCGCACACCGCGTCGTGCCGACAATGTACGTTGTTCAGGGGGCGACGGCTTCAAGACGTCCGGCGATGCCGACGACAAGAAATCCGAGCGATCGGCGGAACGGACGGTGCACGCGGGACGCCAGACCGAATCGCACCGACGCCTGGTCGCCGCGCCGGGCCGCCATGATCAGCCCGATCAGCCATGCCTCGTCGAAGCTGGTGGGCGCGGGACCCGGACGACGGATCAGCACCGGCCGGCCCAGCGCCTGCGGCAACACGTGCAGCAGTCCGTCGATATAGCTCTCGGCTGCGCGGTCCGGCGACGCTTCGATCAGCGCGCAAAAGCGGTACGGCTCGACCCGCGGTGCGAGCTGTGCGTCGATCGCCCGCGCGCGCACGACCTGCAACAGCGCGAGGCTCGTCGCATCCAGCGTCGGGGCTGGATCGTCGCCGGCACACCGATGCCTGGCGGTGGGGGCGACGACATCGCGGGTCGCAGCAAGCTGCATCATCCGGCCAATCCCGAGTCCGATAGTAAGGCTTTGAGAGGGGATATCGGACCCGGCCCCTATCGTTCAAGGGGCAACAAAGTCGGACGGGCCGCCGCCACGCCCGATTTCAACACCGACCCCCACGGCACCCGCCCCACAGCACCCGCCCGAGTGCCCCGCCACGGCACACAGCGTCCGACCCAAACATCGCCCGCTCCCGATCTCGGTTCACGGCGTGTCTGGGCGTGTCCCCGGGAACCGGACTGGGCTGTCGTTGGTTACGGTGCTTAGGCGCGGTCATGCCGATCCTGGCCTGTTCGGGCGTTCGGCAGGCGACGCGGGGGTGTGGGCGCTGTCGGTTGTCCAAGATCGCGTGACAGCCTGTCCCTTGAACGCGGCCGTGAAGCGCCGCCGTGCTTGCTTGCCCCCCCCTCACCCCGCGTCCTTGGGGTACCCAACCGCCCGGTCCGGTTTAAGGGGGCAAGCTAAAAAAAAAAAATGGTGCCGCAGAAGGGACTCGAACCCCCGACCCATGCATTACGAATGCATTGCTCTACCAGCTGAGCTACTGCGGCGTCTCTGTCTTTCTGGTCTGAATTGTTTGATCTTAGGCACTTAGGATCGTCACTCGTCAACCAGCCAGACCCGTGTTCAGAGCCCCATGACGCGCGACGGGGTCTGCCGTCTAAGCTAGACCGGCGACGCGCGGTGGGTAGCCGAGCGGGGCTGCCACGGCAAGCCCCTTCCCGGTTGCCCGTCATCGCCGGTGAGGCGGCAGGGCGGTCGCTCTTTCGTGCAGCGACCCGCGCCCGGCGCCGGGCAGACGGCGCCAGGCAGGCGGGGCCGCAGTCGGGGCCGCAATCGGGGCCGCAATCGGGGCCTCGGAGCTGATGCCGCGGCGCCACGGATCGGGCGTCAGCCTTTTTTCAGGTGGCGCCGGCCCAGCAGTTCGGCGATCTGCACGGCATTGAGGGCAGCGCCCTTGCGCAGGTTGTCGCTGACGCACCAGAAACTGAGGCCGTTCTCGACCGTGGGGTCCGTCCGCAGGCGCGAGATAAAGGTGGCGAAGTCACCCACACTCTCGACCGGGGTCACGTAGCCGGCGTCCTCGCGCTTGTCGACCAGCATGATGCCGGGGGCGGTGCGCAGGATCTCGCGGGCCTCGTCCTCGTCCAGCGGCTCCTCGAACTCGACGTTCACCGCCTCGGAGTGGCCGACGAACACCGGGACCCGGACACAGGTGGCGTGCACCTTGATCTTGGGATCGACGATCTTCTTGGTCTCGGCGACCATCTTCCATTCCTCGCGCGTCGACCCGTCCTCCATGAACGCGTCGATGTGCGGGATCACGTTGAAGGCGATCTGCTTGGTGAAGCGCTCGGGGTCGACCTCCTGGCCCGGCACGAACAGGCCCTTGGTCTGGTTCCAGAGCTCGTCCATCGCCTCGCGTCCCGCGCCCGAGACGGACTGGTAGGTCGAGACCACCCCCCGCTTGATCCGCGCCCGGTCGTGCAGCGGCTTCAGCGCCACCTCCATCTGCGCGGTCGAACAGTTCGGGTTGGCGATG
>JBCCMW010000014.1:0-24519 GCA_039026175.1 Pseudomonadota bacterium | reverse complement strand
CTGCCGTGCCGGCTTCTGCCAGCGTTCCATCGCCTCGGTCGCGGTCGTGTACTGCGGCGAAAACATGGACCCCTCCGTCGCGTTGGTCTGACTGATCTAGCGTATAGGATACGTCATTGTGCAATGCAACATGCCTTTGCAACCGGCGCGTGACGACGACCGCTGCCGGTACCCCGCCGCCCGGCTCACCGGGCGCGGCCGTCGCGACGCGCGGAGCGCGCGCTGAGGTGCCGGTGGTCGAACGCTTCGCGCCCTCGCCGACGGGGCGACTGCACCTCGGCCATGCCTATTCGGCGTTGACCGCGCACGATGCCGCGCGGGCGGCCGGGGGCCGCTTTCTGTTGCGGCTGGAGGACTTGGACGCCGGCCGCGTGCGCGCCCCGTTCGTCGAGGCGATCGTCGAGGATCTGGCCTGGCTGGGCGTCCTGCCCGACGGGCCGGTATGGCGTCAGTCGACCCGCGCCCGCGCCTATGACGCCGCGCTGCACGCGCTGGTGGCGCGGGGGCTGGCGTTTCGATGCGCCTGCACTCGGCGTGACATCCAACAGGCGGTCGCCGCACCGCAGGAGGGTGCGGTGCAGCAGAGCCCGCCCGGCGCTGCAGGCGATTGGGGGTTGGAGGGGCCGATCTATCCCGGCACCTGCCTGCGTCGCCCGCCCGCGCCCCAGGCGACCACCGCCTGGCGGCTGAACATGGGCGCCGCGCTCGCGACGCTGGGCGCCGAACCGCTGCGCTTTCGCGAGATCGGTCGCGGACCGCAGGGGCAGCGCGGTATCCAGACCGTGGACCCCGACGCGCTGCGCCATGGCGCGGGCGACATCGTGCTGGCCCGCAAGGACGGTGCGGCGGCCTATCACCTGGCCGTGGTGGTGGACGATGCCGCGCAGGGCGTGACCCATGTGACACGCGGCGAGGATCTGTTCGCTGCCACCCCCGTCCACCGGCTGCTGCAGGCGCTGCTGGGCTTGGCGACGCCCGTTTATCGCCACCACCGGCTGGTGCGCGACGATGCGGGCCGCCGGCTGGCCAAGCGCGACGATGCGCGGAGCCTGGAGAGCCTGCGCGCGGCAGGTGCGACGCCAGCGTCGATCCGGGCGAATCTCCGCCTCGGCCCACCTCCCGACACCGGCGCACCGTCGGCGGCGCGCTAGCGGCTGGGCTCGTCGAGCGGCGCGAACGGGTCGTCGCCGGCGCGGGGCCCGTCCTTGGTGATCAGGTTGCGCAGGATGCCGGGCACCAGGATCGACAACGGGTCGACGTCGATCTGCGGATCCTCCAGCGGGCCATCCACCGTAAAGGTCAGCGCCAGCACGCCCTCGCCCCGCTCGCCCGTCAGGATGCGGCCCAGCAACGGCACGTCGTCCAGAAAGCTCGACACGGCGTAGGCGGGCGAGGCGACGCCCGCCATGTCGAGCCGGCGCGATCGCTGGTCGACGGTGCCCGACAGGCGCACCGCCAGCTTGGGCCCCGTTGCGATGGCGTTGCGCAGCGTGACCGTGCCGTCGGCATAGCCGAACGGGATCTCGATGCGGCGGAACGCGATGCCGCTGTCGCCGGTCTCGACCACCTGTTCGGCGCCGCCGATCACCACGATCCGGCGCAGGGTCGAAGCTTCGGTGAGCTGCAGACTGTCGATCTCGACCAGTCCGCGCAGCCGCTCCAGGCGGCCGCCCGGCAGCCGCGCCTCCAGTCGCAGGGTGCCGCCGCGCGCTTCGTCCGAGAAAGCGAGCGCGCGCAGGAACGCTCCGGCGTCGGGTGCCCGCAGCACCAGCGTGCCGTCGCCCGCGGCGATGGCCGGCAGTCTGACCGTGCCCGAGAGCGGCGCGATACCGCCCACCCGACCCTCGAAGCTGCCGTCGATGCCAGCACCCGGCGCGCGCCGCAGCCGGCCGCTGGCCGGGCGCACCTCGATCTCGGGCGTCAGCGACAGGCGATCGACGTCGAAGCTCAGCTCGAAGGGGGCACCGGCGTAGGTGGCGTCGCCCACGCTGCCGGTGTCGTCCAACAGGTCGAGCGACAGGACGGGCCCGGCGATCGCCACGGCGTAGGCCTCGCCTGTCGCGGTGACGGTGCCCGACACATCAGCCCGGTCGTCGATCACCAGCCGTTCCACCGTGATCCGGTCGGGCCCACTGCCGGGATCGAAGCGCGCGTTGGCGGCAAGCTCCAGCCCCGGCGCCGTCAGCGTCAAGCGGTCGACCATCACAGGGTCGTCGAGCCGGACGTCCAGGCGCAGCCGCCCCGGCGCATCGGCCGGCTTCTGCCAGTCGATCGCAGGCGGCGCAAAGGCGACGCCGGCCAGATCCGCGTCGATGCTCAACGCAGGCGCACCGCGACCCGACTGTGTCAGCGTGGCCGACAGCCGCGGCGCCGCACCCGCCATCCCCGGCGGCTCCACCCCGAACGCTGCCAGCGTGTCGAGCGAGAGCCGCCCGTCGATCTGGAGCTGGCGCCCGGGGTTGGCACCGTAGCGCTCGTCCCAGCGCACCTGCACCCGGTCGCCGGACAGCGATACCGGCCCTTCGAGCCGCAGCGCCGAGGTATCGGCGCTGAGCACCAACGCGGGCGAGGACAGGTCCAGCCGCGGCAGATCGGGCACCCTCAGCGCCAGCGAGACGTCCGAGAGCGCGGCATCCACCTCGGCGACCACATCCTCGATCGGCAGGGCCTTGAGCAGCGGGAAGGCCAGCCGGCTCTGCAACCGTGCCGCGCCCCGAACACCGCCGGCCGGCAGCCCCAGCTTCGACACCAGCCGCAGCGGCGGCCGGTCGATCACCGCCAGGACGCCCGCCAGCGGACCCTCGGCCGCCAGGTCGATGTCGGCCGGCGTGACCGGCGTGTCGAAGCCCGAGAGCACCATGCGCGACCCCGCGAGCGAGACGTCCAGCCCCTCGGCCGCCGCCACGCTGCCCCGCTCCAGGTCCAGCACCATGTCGGTGGCGGTGACGTGGGCGATGCCGGCGCCGTCCTCCAACAGCGGCATGCCCTTCAGTACCTGGCTGCGCAGACCGTCGAAGGTGAAGTCCAGCCCGAGATCCAGCGCCTCGCCCGCCACCCGGGCGTGGGCGACAAGCTGGGGGATGTGGCCTTCGATCAGGTTCTCGCGCACCCAGGCCCGCGCGTTGCCGCCCACGCCGGTGGGCCACAGGCTCTTCAGGTCTTCGACGGTGATGTCGCGCGCCTCGGCCCGGATTGCGGCATCCAGCCCCTCGGGCCGCAGGCCGAGGCGGGCCGACACGCCGACCTGCAGCGCACCCCGGCGCAGCCAACCGTCGCGCACCGACAGGGTCAGCGGCTCGAGCGTGCCGCGCAGCGCCAGCGCGCCCTCGTCCAACGTCAGCGGATCGTCCAGCGCGGCGGGCAGGCGCAGCGTGGCCCCGGCCAGCCGCAGGTCGGCCGACAGCCGCTCGCCCGCCACCCACACCGTGCCCGCCAGCGAAACGTCGGCGGTGGGGCTCCGCATTTCCAGCGTGTCGATCCGCAGCCGGTCCTGCCCGGGATAGACCGTCACGCGCGTGTCGAGTGCGTCGAAGCCGAATGCCTCGCCCGCCGCCCCGTGCACGCTGCCGGCGCCGGCGCTGAGCCGCGCCTCCAGCGTTTCGACCCGGCCGTCGTCCTCGATCACCGCCGTGAGCGCGCCCGAGACCGGTGCGTCGAACGGCTTCAGGAACGCCAGCTCCTCGACCTCGGCCGCCAGCCGTGCCACCGGCAGCGTGCCGAGCGTGAGGTCCACACGGGTGGCCGAGGCGCCGCGGGCGCGGGTGGCCGTGGCCTCGACCGAGCTTGCGGCGCCGCTGGCCAACGTGATCGGCGCCGAGAGCCGGCCGCGCAACCCGTCGGGCCCGCGCGTCAGGGTGATGCGCGCGGGGCGCAGGCGCGCGGCACTGCCGGTGCGCGCGTTGCGGAACACCAGGTCCAGATCGCGGATGCTGACCTCGCGCAGCGCCTCCAGCCCCGGCGGGGTCTCGATGGTACCGGCCAGACCGTCCAGGATGCGGTCGATCGCCTCGAACCCGGCCTCGCCGGCGTCGGGCTGCGGCGCGCCCGGTTCGGCCGGCTCGACCCCTGCTCCGCCGTCCTGCGCCCCACCGCCCGGGGCTCCAATGCCCGGGGCCGCGGCGCCTTGGGCGCCATCGCCCGAAGCCGCGGCGCCTTGGGCCCCACCGCCCGAAGCCGCGGCGCCTTGGGCCCCACCGCCCGGGGCCCCACCGCCCGGGGCCCCAGATCCCGGGGTTCCAGCGCCCGGGATCGCGCCGGCCTCGGCAGGGGCGCCGACGTCCAGGCCGAAGCGCAGGCGCCCGTCGGCCGAGCGAATCATGCGCGCCGCAGGGCCCACGATGTCGATCCGCGTGGGCGCCAGCCGGCCGCGGAGGATGGCGCCGGGGCTGAAATTGGCCTCGACCCGCGGCACCGCCACGACCAGCGCCCCGTCGTCGCGCCGGCGCAGCCGCACATCGTGGAACGAGAGTATCGGCGCGCCGGTCGCGCGGTCGATCCCCAGCATCGCGCTGCCGATGTTCGGCACCACCCTGTCGTTGGTGCGGACGATCAGATCCTCGGCGAGGCTGGCGAGCGCGGGCACCGAGACCGGCGCGCGGCGCAGTTGATACAGTGCGAGGGCCGCCGCCGCCGTGCTGAGCAGGGCGAAGACGACCAGCGCGCGCAGGCCGGTGCGGGCACAGACCAGCAGGAAACCACGCCGGCGACGGCGCGGCCGGCTGCCCCACGCCAGCGCGGACGCGACCGGCGGCGCGGCGCCTGCTGCTGCCCCGCTCCTTCGCCTCTGCCGACCCATGCGCGCTCTCCCGTCGCCCCGCCCGTCGCCCCGCCCGCCGCCCCGCCCGTCTTCGGCGCCCTCATGGTCTCGGGCGCCCGCCCTGCCCCGGCATCCAGCCCCAGGGGCGTCGGTTTGCGGCGCCCTGCCTGGCCCGGGTGCCGGGCCGACCCGACGCGCGACCCTTGGCGGGCGCCGGCCGGGCCCTAATCTCCGCCGCGCTTTACCTTATCTCAGGAGGGTCATCGATGTCCGATCCCGTGGGCCCCGGCGATGCCGCCCCCGACTTTTCGCTGCCCGCCGACGGTGGGCGCACCGTCGCACTGGGCGACTACGCGGGCCGACAGCTCGTGTTGTACTTCTACCCCAAGGACGACACCTCGGGCTGCACCAAGGAAGCCGTCGGCTTTACCGAGAGCATCGACGCCTTCGAGGCCGCCGGCGCCGCCGTCGTCGGCGTGTCCAAGGACACCGCCGCCAAGCACGACAAATTCGTCGCCAAGCATGGGCTCAAGGTCACCCTGCTGTCCGACGCCGAGAGCGATCTCTGCGAGCGCTTTGGCGTGTGGAAGGAGAAATCCATGTACGGCAAGAAATACATGGGGATCGAGCGGTCGACCTTCCTGATCGGCGCCGATGGCACGATCAAGGAGGCCTGGCGCAACGTGAAGGTCCCGGGCCACGTGGCTGCCGTGCTGGACGCGGTCAAGGCGGCCTGACCCTGCGCGCCTCGGGCCATGCGCGGTGCCAGCCGACCGCTGCCGCGTGTCGTCTCCTAGACGCGGCACCCGGGCCGGCTGCGTCGTCTTTCGAAATTCATTGCGGCGTTCATGAAATGGTGGCTATACCGTGGCTCAAAGGGCGCACGACGATACAATAGCGCTTGTTGGCACGGGACAGAAACCATTGACCACGCGCACGCCGATGACCCCTGAACGGGGCGCGGGCGCTCTTGCGCATACGCGCAGCGCCCAACAGGTGAACGGCCGGCCAGCCGCCTCTGTGTTCGTCGCCGGCCTGATGGCCGGCACCGTGGTCGCCTCGGCCGCCTGGTGGCTGTCGGGCGGGCTCGGCGCCGACGTGGGCGCCATCGCCACCGACCTCAGGCTCGCACGGCTGGAGGCCGATCTCGCCGCCGCCCGCACTGCCGCCGATGCCGCAGCGCAGCGGCGCGATATCGCCAGCGATGCCCTGGCCGACGCGCACCGCCGCCTGGACGCGGCCGACAGGGGCCGGCGCGAGGCCGAGGCCGCCCTCGCCGCCGTCAGCGCCGATAACGAAACCCGCGAGCACGCCCATCGTGCCCTGGCCAGCGACCTCGCGATGCAGGAGGCCGAGGTAGCCCGCCTGCGCGACCGGCTGGCCAGCGCCGATCTGCGCCGCGACGGCATCGCGCTTTCGGGCCGGCACCTTGCCACCGCGATCGACAGCGTGATCGTCGAGCGCGACTTCGCCGTCGCCCGCCTGCAGCGCGTCGCCCACGACCATGCGAGGCTGGATGCCGCCCTGGCCGCCGCGACCGCGCGCGAGGACATGCTGCTGACCGAGCTGGAGACCGCCGCTGCCACCGGGCTGGCCGGTCTGGAGGATATGTTCCAGGCCGCCGACATCGACCTCGAGCGGGTGATCGCCCAGATGCGGCGCGACTATGCCGGCCAGGGCGGCCCCGAGGAGCGCCTGCCCGGCGGCGCATCCGGATCCAGCGACGCCGATCTCAGGGTGGCGGCGCTGCTCTCGGATCTCGAGCGCGTCAGCCTGCTGCGCTTTGCCGCCGACCGCGTGCCCTTCACCTCGCCGGTGCTGGGCGGGCGCACCACGTCCTACTACGGCCCGCGCCGCGATCCGTTCCGCGGCCATCGCGCCATGCACCAGGGGATCGACATCGCCGCCCCGCACGGCACGCCGATCCTGGCCACCGCCTCGGGCGTCGTGACCTTTGCTGGGTGGCAACGTGGATACGGAAGGGTGATCGAGATTCGACATGCCTTCGGTTTCGAGACACTCTATGCTCATCTGAGCAAGATCCGTGTCACGGTTGGCCAGCGTGTCGAGGCCGGCGAAAGAATTGGCGACATGGGTAATACCGGCCGATCGACCGGCACCCATGTGCACTACGAGGTGCAGATCAACGGTACCGCTGTGGATCCCATGACCTTCATCGAGGCAGCCCGCGATGTTCTCTAAGAACAAGATTGGCGATACGCCGTCGGCCGAGCCGGCCAAGCCCGGGCCGCCGGCCACGACCGAGGCCGCGCGCCCGCCGCAGCCGGCCGAAAAGCCGGCCGCCGCACCGTTTCCCGCCAAGCCGAAGCCGTCGCCTTCGCTGTTGTCGACCGACCTCACGGTGACCGGCAACGTGATGACCTCGGGCGACATTCAGGTCGAGGGCACGGTCGAAGGCGACGTGCGCGCGCACCTGTTGACGGTCGGCGAGACCGCCACGATCAAGGGCGAGATCGTCGCCGAGGATGTGGTCGTAAACGGCAAGGTCGTCGGCCGTGTGCGCGGGCTCAAGGTCCGGCTGACCGCGTCGGCGGTCGTCGAGGGCGACATCGTCCACAAGACGATCGCCATCGAGTCGGGCGCCCATTTCGAGGGTTCGGTGCAGCGCAGCGAAACGCCGCTCGACGACGCCAACAAACGCCCCCGCATCACCGGCCCCGGCGGCGCCGGGACCTCCAGCGCCGCCGAATAGGAAACGGCGCGGGCGCGAGGCCGTCGCAGCCGCCGCCCCTCGGCGGCCGGGTCGGGCGTGGCGACTGGCGCTCTCCGGGTGGATCGCCACGTCAATGTCATCGCGTGTCGTTTCGGCGGTTAAAAAAACGCCCTGCTCCAGACGCTTCGGTTTCGCCACGATCTCGCGCTGCGACCGCCGCGCCGCTTGGGCGCCCTGGCCAATCCGTTGGTTCTGGGTAGCAGCGGCTCATCCCTGGCGCGCGACGCCTCACCGGCGCAGCGGGGTGCAAGGAGTACCTGCCGAGGCATAACTCCACCGACAAACCCGGCCGCAAGACGATCGATCCGCGGCGGGTTCCTCGGCTCGACCGTGCCTAGCGCTCGACTTCACCTGACGATGTTGCACTGTCTCTTGGACGACACCCGCTAGCCACCGTGCCAGGCACTCGACCCTTTCGCGCGGATGCTTCCGGGCTCGCACGGCGCCGGTGCGCGATCAGGCACATACGATCGACACCGTGAACGAATCCGAGCCGCGGATCCTTACGGGTGAGGCCGATCCGCTTTGCCCCAATCCACCGGGCAAGACGCCTCGCGTTTGTCAGGCCACCGACATCCGCCCTCTGCTGCCACAATCCGATCAGTAGGGGGACCCACGTCACGTCGTGCGCCCGCAGCGCACACGCCATCGATGCCCGGCAATCCAGTGCAACGTTCCTGTCCAAGACGGCCCGCTGCACGACCCAGCCCCTGCGCGACTCCGCGCTCGCACCGCGTCACGTCGTTCGCCCCCCCCCCCCCGCGCGCACGCGTCGTCTATGCCGGGAAACTCAGTGCAACGCTTCTATGCCAGGCGGCCTGCTATACGCTCCAGGTTCAGCACGCCTCAGCGCTCGAACCACGTCGTGCGCCCTCAGCGCACGCATGGTCGATGCCCGGCAACCCAGTGCAGCGTTCACATCCAAGACGGCCCGCTATACGACCCAGCCCCTGCGCGCCTCAGCGCTCGCACCGCGTCACGCCGCTCGTCGCGCGTGGCCGGCTCCGGCGTGACGCGTCCCAGGGCCCGCACGCCGAGACTCAGAGGATCCGACGGCCACACGCCGTGCCCATGGCACGACACCAATCAACGGACGGAGGCAACTGCGCTCGGCGTCGTCTACGCGGCGCGCGGGCGGGTACGACACGGGCGGACGGTCCAGGTGCCGGTCCGCCCCACGGGTCAGGCGGGCGCGCCCGAGGGTCAGGCTGGGATGGTGACGGCGGCGTCGGGCATCGGATCGCGCAGCACATAGCCGCGACCCCATACCGTCTCGATGTAGTTGTCGCCCCCGGTGGCCGAGGCGAGCTTCTTGCGCAGCTTGCAGATGAAGACGTCGATGATCTTCACCTCGGGCTCGTCCATGCCGCCGTAGAGATGGTTGAGGAACATCTCCTTGGTCAGCGTCGACCCTTTGCGCAGTGAAAGCAGCTCCAGCATCTGATACTCTTTGCCCGTCAGGTGCACCGGGCGGCCGTCGGCCTCCACCGTCTTGGCATCCAGGTTTACCGCGATCTTGCCAGTGCGGATGATCGACTGCGCATGGCCCCGCGAGCGGCGCACGATGGCGTGGATCCGCGCGATCAGCTCGTCGCGATTGAAGGGTTTGGTCAGGAAGTCGTCGGCGCCCGACGAGAAACCCTTGAGCTTGGCGTCGATCCCGCCCTCGCCCGTCAGGATTAATGTCGGCGTGTCGACGCGACCCAGCCGTGTCTTGCGCAAGACATCGTAGCCATGCATGTCCGGCAGGCTGAGGTCGAGGATGATAAGATCGTAGTCGTAGAGCTTGGCGAGCTCGACACCTTCTTCACCGCTGTCGGTGACATACACGTTCAGATCGGCTTTCCCGAGCATCGCTTCGATGCTGTCGGCCGTCGACGGATCGTCCTCGATCAACAAAATCCGCATCGTTGCACTCCACTACAGGCATCAATGCCACATCACTATGATATTCAATCGAAATCCAGTAAAGGTTGTCTTACTAGCAAATGTGCGATTGGGCAAAATTTCGGTCAAAATTGGGCTTCATTCTGAAGCCCGGCGGAAACGCCCCAGCCGTGTGACGCACAGCCCGCGCATCCCGTGGGAGCTAAACGCTTGGTGCCAGAGCGAATACTCCTCCGGCGTCAGGCGATAGCGCTCCAGCGCCTCGGCCTCGGACATAAGGCCGCCCTCGATGGCGGCCACGACCTTGGCCTTGCGACGCGGCACCCAACGCCGCGTGTCAGGCGAGGGCAGGTCGGCGCGCGTCATCCGCTCGCCATCCGGCCCGATGCAGTAACTTTCGTCCGTCTCGATGGTCCAGTCCTCCTGCTTTCGCGCACGATGACGAAGTGGTAGACGACCGGGCTTAAACCAGAATGAAGCGCGAACGCTTTCGTCGAAACCGTCTGTCCGCGATCCAAAGCCATGACCGAGATGCACAGCACCGCGCCCCTGGCGGTCCCCGATGGGGCGCCCCGCGGGGGCCTCAACAGCCTGGGCTTCGCCAAGCCGCCGCGCGAGACGCGCGTGGTGGTGGCGATGTCCGGCGGGGTCGACAGCTCGGCCGTGGCCGCGATGCTGGCGCGCGCGGGGTACGACGTCGTCGGCATCACCTTGCAGCTCTACGACCACGGGGCCGCCGTCGCCTCGGCCAAGAGCTGCTGCGCCGGGCGCGACATCCACGATGCGCGGCGCGTGGCCGAGGGACTGGGCATCCCGCACTATGTGCTGGACTACGAGAGCCGCTTCCGCGCGAGCGTGATCGACGACTTCGCCAACAGCTACCTCCGCGGGCACACGCCGATCCCCTGCGTGCGCTGCAACCAGCGGGTGAAGTTCCGCGATCTGCTGCAGACGGCGCGCGAGCTGGAGGCCGATTGCCTGGCGACAGGGCATTACGTGCGGCGGCTGATGGGGCCCGCGGGTCCCGAGCTGCACATGGCGGCCGACGCCGCGCGCGACCAGAGCTATTTCCTGTTCGCGACCACGCGCGCGCAGTTGGGTTTTCTGCGCTTCCCGCTTGGCCATCTGGGATCGAAGGCCGAGACGCGGGCACTGGCCGCGGCGCACGGGCTGGCGGTGGCCGACAAGCCCGACAGCCAGGACATCTGCTTCGTGCCCGGGGGCGATTATGCATCTTTGGTGAGGCGGTTGCGGCCCGAGGCTGCGGCGCCGGGCGAGATCGTGCACCTGGACGGGCGCGTGCTGGGCCGCCATGGCGGGGTGGTGAACTACACCATCGGCCAGCGGCGCGGGTTGGGCATCGGTGGGGGCGAGCCGCTCTATGTGGTGCGGCTCCAGCCCGACGCGCGGCGGGTGATCGTGGGGCCGCGCACGGCGCTCGCCACCCGGACGGTGCTGCTGGGCGAGCTCAACTGGCTGGGCGACGGGCCGATGCAGGCCGCGCCCGACTGTACGCCCGACCTGGACACCGGCGGGTCAGTGCCAGGCGCGGACCAGCCCGGCGGGGAGCAGCCTGGCGGGGAGCAGCCCGGCGGAGAGCAGGCCGCCGCGGAGGTGCCGGACGCGAAGGTGCCGGACGCGGAGGTGCCGGGCGGGGAGGTGCCGGGCGGGGATGCCTTTGACGGGTATCCCGTGCGGGTGCGCGTGCGCTCGACCCGGGCGCCGGTGCCGGCGCGGTTGCACCGGCTGGGCGGCGGCCGGGCGCGGCTTACCCTGCTGGCGCCCGAAGAAGGCGTCGCGCCCGGGCAGGCCGGCGTGCTCTATGCCGAAGCCGGCACCCGGGTGCTGGGCGGCGGGTGGATCCTGCGGGAGTGAGCGGCGAGGCCGCTGCGGCCACTGCCAGCGACCCTCGCCCGCAGGCCCGGTGTCCGGCCCCAGGCCAGGCACAGCACCGCATCGGTCCCAGCGGATATCGATCGGGGTGCCAAGCGGCGAGGTTACGTATCGGTCGGTGAGCCACCGCGTCGGGCGACGATCACCGAGCGCCGCTGCACGACATCGAGAAAAACCAGCTGGACAGGCAATTGAACCGAGATCCGGAAGTCGAACATCAAGTCGGCGCCGCAAGGTGGGGCGCCGACCTGCCGTGATCGTGAGCGGTGGTCCAAGGCTCAGGCGCCGGGCGACCGGCGCCGACGGCTGACCACGCCGAGACCGGCAAGCCCGCCGATCAGCAACCAGGCGCCCGCCGGCAGCGGCACCGCGGTCCCGGCCCCCGGCGAGGGATCGCCGCCCGCGGTCTCGTTCGTCTCCACGATGAACTGGGCGATCAGCCCAAACCCGTCGTTGGACGATTGGAAGCCCGAGGTGCTGCCGGCGCCCACGCCAAACAGAGCCTCTTGGCCCTGCGGCGAGCCTGTCGCGTCCAGATCGCCGAAGCCGCTGCTGCCCGCCGTGACGAGCTGCATCAGAAGGTTGCCGCTGGCCGGATCGTACTCGAACCCGTCGGTCCATTCGAACAGGATATCGAAGGCGTTCGGGCTGCTGCCGGCGGTCGCGTTCACGGCCACGTTCGTCTCGCTGTACACCTCCGTCAGCGCACCGCTCTGGTTGGAGGCGAAGCTGGTCGTCATCGTCGTCGACGCGGTCGAGGTGACGCCGAACGAGATGCTGACCGAGGGCAGGCTGGCGACCACGTTGCTGGGCGTGCCGCCGTCCAGCCGGAAGCCGATGCCGGTGATCGCGATCTCGTCGCCGCCGAACAGGCCCGCGTCCCAGATTTGCTGGGTCTTGAGCGTGAAGGCGTTGGCAAAGGGATGGAACGCCGCGTTCGCGCTCGAGTTGCCCTCCACCCCGTCGCCGATCGGGGTCAGCGTCTCGGCCGTCGAGACCTGCGCAGTGACCGCGACGGCGAACACGAACGTGCCGAGGATCAGGCTTGCCCGGCCGAAATCGGTGAGATTGGGTACGTAGAACCGCGGTCGGCTGGACAGCCGCCCCCGTTCCCGGTCGTCGTAGTTCAACATCTTCAAGTCCGCCATCGGAAACCTCCACGCCAAACGAGGCGCCCCCGCGAACACACAGCAAAGACGGCCGACCCGACCGCAGCGAGGGCAGCGCCACTCAACGCCCGGCGTGGTAAATGGACTGCTAAAAAGATGGTCGTCACTCTGCCTGACTTCAGGACCGTTTCTTACTCAATACGAAAACACGCGGGCCGGGCAGCGCAGTATTGGCCGAAAGGCGGCGCGTCGCGATCCGACTGCGCGGCGACCAGCGCGCTTGCCGAGCGGCGGACCCCGCGCCTAGCCTGCGCACGGCGTCGGCTGCACGGTGCCGCCGATCCCCGGCCGCAGGCCCCTGGGCCCACCGCGCTGTGGCCGTCCCCAAAGCTGCCCCAACCGGAGCCGCCCCTCACGTCGCCTGTCCTGGAGTCGCCGATGTCCGATCTTGCCGCCACCCTCGACCGCCTGGATGCCGGGCGCGATGCCGCGCTGGAGCGGCTGTTCGCGCTGTTGCGCATCCCGTCGATCTCGACCGACCCGGCCTATGCGGCGGAGTGCGCGCGCGCGGCCGACTGGCTGGCCGAGGATCTGCGCGCGATGGGCTTCGCGGCCGAGGCGCACACCACCGCAGGCCACCCCATCGTGATGGGCACCGACCACGACAGCGACGGCCCGCACGTCGTGTTCTACGGCCACTACGACGTGCAGCCGGTGGATCCGCTGGCGCTGTGGAGCACGCCGCCCTTCGAGCCCGTGCGGATCGAGGGCAGCGACGGCCAGTCCGCCATCCGTGCCCGCGGCGCGTCCGACGACAAGGGCCAGGTCATGACCTTCCTAGAGGCCTGTCGCGCGTGGAAGGCCGCCGCAGGCCGCCTGCCGTGCAAGATCACCGTGCTGCTGGAGGGCGAGGAGGAATCGGGCGGCGCCAGCCTGCCCGGCTTTCTGCAGGCCCACGCCGCAACACTGGGCACCGCCGCCATCGCGCTGGTCTGCGACACGGGGATGTGGGACGCAGAAACGCCGGCCATCACCACCATGCTGCGCGGCAATACCACCGACGAGGTGATCGTCCACGGCCCCAGCCGGGACCTGCACTCGGGCCTCTACGGCGGTGCGGCGGCCAACCCGATCACGGTGCTGGCCCAGATCCTGGGCGCACTGCACGATGCCAACGGCCGCGTGACGATCCCCGGCTTCTACGACGGGGTGCCGACGCTGCCCGAGGCGATCCTGGCCGGATGGCGCGCCCTGCCCTTTTCCGAGACCGATTTCCTGGGCGAGGTCGGGCTGGCCAAACCATGGGGCGAGACCGGGCAGAGCGCGCTTGAGCAGACCTGGGCACGCCCCACGGCCGAGGTGAACGGCATCCAGGGCGGCTACACCGGCGCCGGGTTCAAGACCGTGATCGCCGCGCAAGCCTCGGCCAAGGTGTCGTTCCGACTGGTCGGCAGTCAGGAGCCCGAGGCCGTGCGCGCCGCTTGGCGCACGTTCGTGACCGACCGGTTGCCGGCCGACTGCCGTGCCACGTTCATCCGCCACGGGGGTGGCAAGGCCACCATGATGCCCATCGAGGTGCCTGCCTTCGAGGCCGCGCGCCAAGCGCTGAGCGAGGAGTGGCAGCGCGAGGCCGCCTTCATCGGCAGCGGCGGGTCGATCCCGGTGGTCGGGCAGATCAAAGAGATCTTGGGCCTCGACTGCCTGCTGGTCGGCTATGGGCTGAACGACGACTGCATCCACTCGCCCGACGAGAAGTACCAGCTCCGCAGCTTCGAAAAGGGCGCGCGATCCTGGGCGCGTATCCTGGGCGCGCTGGCCAAGGCCGGCTAAACCGCAGCGCCTCCATACGAAAAAGCCCGGCGCGTCGGACGCGCCGGGCCGGTTCTGTGGCTGCCCTAGCGCCCGGGTGGCGGGCGCCTCGGATCAGGAGGTCTTGGCCTCTTCGTCCGCCGGCTTCTCGGACGTGGCCGTGGTCGGTGCCGAGTACGAGCAGCCGGCAGCCATCGCGGGCGCGGCAAAGCCGACGAACGCAGCAATCATGACAGGCAGGGCAAGGATCTTCATCATCCGTCTCCTTCTCGGGTTGCTCTACGGAACGGTAGCACTGGATCACGGCAATGGAAGCGGATTGTGACCGCGCTCGCCGCGCCGACAGCGACGCTTCAGCGCAGCAGGGTGCAGGAGCGCGCCGGGCATCGGGCGGCGGCGCGGACCGGGCACGGCTCTGCGCGATCTACGCCGGCGGCACGATCGGCGCGGCCGGCCGGCCGCTGGCGCCGTTGTCAGGGCCGGCGTTTCGCGCCGCGTGGGACCGTGTGGCCGTCCCGGCGCTGGCCGCGACCGCACCGCCTGCGGCCACCGATTGGGCGGCGCTGGACTGGACCCTGATCGAGCCCGCGATCGACAGCACCGACGCGACACCTGCGGATTGGGCGCGGCTGGCGGACGCGGTGCTGGCCGCGGCCCAGTACGGAGCCCGGCACGGGGCCCAGGAAGGGATCCAGGACGGGCCGGCGGGGGCGATGGTGCTGCACGGCACCGACACGCTGGCCCAGTCGGCCGCGGCCATCGCGCTGCTAACCACCGAGGTCGGGGCCCGGTCGGGCGCTGTGCGGCCCTTGGCGCGGCTGGCGCTGCCTTGGGCGGTGACGGGCTCGATGCAGCCTCTGTTCGACCCCGCCGACCCGGTGCCCGCACGGCTGACGGCGGACGGCGATGCGGGCGAAAACCTGGCGCAGACGGCTGCATTTCTGGCCTCGGCCGCGCCGGGCACCCCGCCGGCGGTGGTGTTCGGCGGCCGGCAGCTAGGGGCGGCGCGCGCCGTCAAGCGTCACACCGCGGCGCGGGCGGCGTTCGGCGAGAGCCATGCGCCCACCGAGCGATCCGCCCGACTGTCCCCCGCCCCGCCGTCTGGCGCTGTGGCCGCCGCCGATCCCGCCCGGCTGCGCGCGCGGCTGGCGGCGCTGGCGCCGCACCTGGGACGGCGGAGCGTGGTGACGCTGGCGGCGGGGCCGGACGGGCCGGGGCGCCTCGCCGCACAGATCGATGCGTTGGTCGCCGCGCCGTCGGTCGCCGCGGGGGCACTGCTGCTGGCCGGCCACGGGTCGGGCAACCTGCCGGGGGCCGAGACGCTGGGCCCTGCCATCGCCCGCGCCCGGGCCCGGGGGCTGCCGGTGTTGGTGGCCACCCAGGTGCCCGAGGGCGGCACCGACCCCGCAAGCTATGCAGCAGGCGCCTGGACCGCCGCCGCCGGAGCGGCCAGTGCAGGTGCCATGAGCCTGGCCGCGGCGCAGGCCAAGCTGCACGTTGCCCTGGCGCTCGCCGCAGCCGAGGGATGGGACGGCACAACCCTGGACGCCTACCTCGCCACCGACATCGCGGGCGAAGGCGCCCCGGGTGCCGCGCCGCCGTAGGCCCAACCGCGCGGGTGCAAGGCCGACGATGGCGCCGCGCGGCCGTCAGCGGGTTCACGCGCCACTGCGCGCAGCAGGATCAATGGCGGCCGCGTGCCGAGGGGTCGACGGCGGCTGCGGGCGGCGGGTTAGACGACGGCCGCGGGCCGAGGGGTCGACGGTGGCTGCGGGTCGAGGGGTCGACGGCGGCGGCGAACTGCGGGGGCGGCGAACTGCGGGCCGCCGGGTCAACGGCGGCCGTTGGCCGCGGCGCGACGGCGGCGGCTGGGACGGTCGCCGGGCGGGCCGACTTGGGCCTCGACCAAAAGCTGCGTCATCGGGTGCCCCTCGGGTGCGGCATAGTGCTCGGCCAGCGCCTTGGCGGCGGCGCCGGGTGGCGTGTCGGCGGCCAGGCCCGTGGCCCAGTCGAAGAAGATCGAACGGCAATCCTCGGGACCGATACCCTCGATCTGGAAAGCCTCGCGGATCAGCCCGCGCGGGTCCATCGGGTGGGTGCCGGGTTTAACCATCGCCGTCGTCTCCTCGCTGCCGGATCCGCTCACGCGCCCGCAAAGGCCGCCAGCCCCGCCGCGACGCCGTCCACCACCGCGCGCACGTCGGCCGCCACGGCGACCATGTCGGCGTCCTGCCGGGCCAGCGCGGCCAGATCGGCGCCGGGCCAGGGGAACACGCCCACCAGCTTGCCCGCCGCGTGGGCGGCCTCGACGATCTCGGCGAAAACGGCCTCCAGGACCTGCGCGTCGGCCACCGGGTCCAACCCCGCATCGGTGGCATAGTCGAACGGGCCGAAGAACAGCATGTCGACGCCCGGCACGGCGGCGATCTGGGCCGCCGACGACAGGCCACGCTGGCTCTCGATCTGCACCGCCGCGAATGCCTCGTCGTTCCAGCGCCGCCCATAGCCGGCGTCGGTGCCGAACCCGGCCGCCCGCACGGCGCCAAGCGCCGAGCCGCGCACACCCAACGGCGGGAACAGCGTCAGCGCTACCGCCGCGCGCGCGGCCTCGGCGCTCTCGATCTGGGGAAACAGGATGCCCGCGGCGCCGCTGTCGAGCGCGCGTTTGACCACGCCCGAGCTTGCCTCCGGCACGCGCACGATCCCGGCCGCGCCGGTCAGCGCCAGGGCGCGCAGGATGGCGGGAAAATCGCCCGGATCGACGACACCGTGTTCGGCATCGACCACCGCGAGGCGCGCTCCGGCGACGCCCGCGGCCTCGGCCGCCATGGCCGAGCCCAGGCCGAGCCAGACACAGCCGACGGGCAGTCCCCCCGAAAGCCGCTTCAGCTTGTCCGCTGGATCCATCGTCTCGCCCCGCCCCCGGTGTGCACGCCGGTCCGGCGCCGTGGACGCGACCCTGCGACGGATCGCGCCGCTGCGCAATCGCCCGAACGCCAGCGCCCAGCGCAGAGCCTGCGCCGGGACGGCGGCTCAGGCTTCGCGGGCCGCGGCGCGGCGCTCGCGCCGCTCGGCGATGGTGTGGGCGAGCCCGCCCAGCTCGTGCGCCGACATGGTGTAGTACAGGCAGAACACCGCGATCGGCACCAGGATCACGCCCACGGCGGTGATGGTCAGGAACCCCGAAATCAAGAAGATGGCGATCGCTGCCAGCACGGCATAGACGTAGAACAGCAGGAACATGCCGGCGTAGCGGAGCACCCAGAGGATGTTCATCGGGATGTTCAGCAGGCAGCGCCAATCGTCGTTCAGCGCATAGCGGATCATGCCGCAGTGAAAGGCCGGCGCGCTCAACACGTACCACGCGATGATCACGCCGATATTGGTCAGCAGATCGCTGATGAAATCCTCGCCCAGCGCCTGGCCGTCGCCCGAAAGGAACAGGCCGATGTCCAGGATGCGGCCGATGAACCCGCCCGAACCCAGCAGGTTCATCACGATGATCGGCACGAACACATAGAGCAGGCGGCACAGGATCAGGCGAATACCCTCGATCAACTGCTCGACGAAGTCGAACTCGGGCAGCGGGGCGGCACCGCGAGCCATCTGCTTGATGACGCGGATGCGCCAGCCCTCGAAGGCGACGATGTCCAGCACCGGCACAAAGGCGAGCAGCGGCATGGGCCAGGTCTTCTCGGCCCAGCGGATATCGCGAAACGGCCAGCGGAAAGTCTCGATAAAGCCGGTAATCATGCGGGTCTTCCTATCGCGTTTTCCCCTCGCCGGACTGGCCAGGGTGAAATGCACAAAAAAAGAGGCGGGGCCATGGCCTGCATGGCCCGGCTGATGTGGATACGGTGTCGCGGGGCGGTTCCGGCGCGGCGCCTCGGTCGCAGCCGGCGCCGCACCGGCGGGCAGCCGCGGCCGCGTCCAGGCACCCTGCCCGCAGCCGCGCCGGGCAAGGGCATCGCCGGCACCGGGCCGGCGTCGGGCAAGGGCATCGCCGGCACCGGGCCGGCGTCGGGCTGGCCGATCACGCGCTGAGCTTGGCCATCACGTCGTCGCTCATGTCGAAGTTGGCGGTGACCGACTGCACGTCGTCGTCGTCCTCGAGCGTGGCGATCAGCTTCAAGAGCGTCGCGCCCTGCGCCTCGTCCACCGGGGTCAGGGTTTGGGGTTTCCAGACGATCTTGGTGCTCTCGGCCTCGCCCAGCGCGCTCTCGAGCGCGTCCGACACCTCGGAAAGATCCGCCATCTGGCACCAGATCACGTGGCCTTCCTCGCCGCTCTCCACATCGTCGGCACCGGCCTCGATGGCGGCCTCCATCACCGCGTCCACATCGCCCGCCTCGGCGGGATAGAGGACCTGGCCCATGCGGTCGAACATGAAGCTGACCGCGCCCGTCTCGGCCATGTTGCCGCCGTTCTTGGCGAAGTAGCTGCGCACATTGCCGGCGGTGCGGTTGCGATTGTCGGTCATCACCTCGACGATCATCGCCACGCCGCCGGGGCCGTAACCCTCGTACCGGATTTCGTCGTAGTTCTCGGCGTCGCCGCCCTGGGACTTTTTGATCGCGCGGTCGATCACGTCCTTGGGCACCGAGTTCGACTTGGCCTCTTTCACTGCCAGGCGCAGGCGCGGGTTCTTTTCGGGGTCCGGATCGCCCATCTTGGCCGCCACGGTGATTTCCTTGGCGAGCTTTGAGAACAGCTTCGAGCGGGCTGCATCCTGGCGGCCCTTGCGATGCTGGATGTTGGCCCATTTCGAATGGCCGGCCATTGTGCCCTCGCGCGTCGGTTGGCTTGCGTGCCGCGTTATACGGACGCGACGATTTGGCGACAACTGCGAGCCGGCGACTGTGCTCGGGCGGTGCGCGGCCGGCGCGTGGGCGATCCGGGCAAGCGGCGCGTCACAAGCCGGGCCCCGTTGCGCCGCGGCAGCTCCCGGCCCGGGCGCCCTGGCGAGGGTGGCGGCTAGTCCTCGGGCTCGGTCGTGAAGGTGAGCGGGTAGCCGCGGCGGCGGCCGGCGTCGGTGCCCTGCTCGGCCTTGGTCTCGGCGACGTCGCGGGTGTAGACGGCGACGACGCAGACGCCCTTCTGGTGCGCCGTCATCATCACGCCGTAGGCCTGCGCTTCGTCCAGTCGGAAGATGCCCTTCAGCACCGACACCACGAACTCGCGCGGCGTGAAATCGTCGTTGAGCAGGATCACCTTGTAGAGCCGCGGCTGCGCGGTCTTGGGTTTGGCCTTCGGCTCAACCGGTGTCTCGACCTCGGTGCCTGTCATGGCACGCGCTCCCCATCGGCCGCGGTTGCTCCGCCCGTCGTGCCGCGCGCATGGCCTGTGGGACAGAGCGATCATCGCTACAAAACTTATACCGCATGAGTATTGCTACTGCAGCCCATATCGGGCCGGCCGCGCACAATCCGCTGGCGCCCTGCCCCGCCCCGCCAAACCCCGCCGAACCCCGCCGAAACGGAGCGACCCGGTGCGAGCGACCCGGTCCAAGCGACCCGGTCCAAGCGACCCCTTGCGGCCGGCCGGATCGGGACAGCCCAAGGCGAGCGACCCGATCAGAACGGCCAGAACACCGGGATCAGCAGGGCCGACAAGCAACCGACCATCAGGTTCATCGGGATCCCGAGGCGCATGTAATCTGTGAACCGATAGCCGCCCGCCGCATAGACCAAAGTGTTCGTTTGATAGCCGATGGGCGTCGCAAAGCTGGCCGAGGCCGCCACCATGACCGCCACCACAAAGGGCCGGGGGTCGACCGCCAGCGCGCCCGCCACTGCAATCGCGATGGGCGTCACCACCACCGCGACGGCGTTGTTGGACACCAGTTCGGTCAGCGCCGAGGCCAGCAGGAACACCAGCCACAGCACCACCGCCGGCGGCAGTGCCATCAACAGCGGCTCGCCCACCGACACCAGCAGCGCCACCGCGCCGGTGATCTCCAGCGCCTGACCGACGCCCAGCATCGAGAAGATCAGCGCCAGCAGCCGCCACTCGATCAGCGCAAAGGCCTCCTCGGCGTCGATGCACCGGGTCACCAGCACCAGCGCCACGCCGATCAGCGCCAGCGCCGCCACCGGGGCGCCCAGCGCGCCGCCGACGATCACGCCCGCCAGGATCGCCAGCACGATGGGCGCCCGCTCGCGCCGGTATGGCCGCTCGGTCGGCTGGGTGATGTCGGCCAGGTTCTGCTCGGCCGAGAGGCGCTGGATGTCGCCGGGATCCCCCTCCAACAGCAGCGTGTCGCCGACGCGGATGCGCACCTCGTCCAGCACCGAGCCCACCCGCTCGGCCCGCCGGTGCAGCGCCAGGGGATAGACGCCATAGCGGCGGCGGAAGCGGATGTCGCCGATCTGGCGGCCGACCAGCTTGCAGTCGGGCGTGATCAGCGCCTCGACCGTGACGGTGGACTTCTCGCCGATGGTGTCGATCTGGCCGACCATCGACAGTGCGCGGTTACCGCGCAGCGACAACAGTTCGTTGACGCCCGAGCGGATCACCACCCGGTCGCCCGCGGCCAGGATCACCCCGTCGATATCGCGCCTCAGCGACAGGTCTCCGCGGATGACGTCGATCACCGTCATCCCTTCGCGGCGGAAATGATCGACCGTGCGGATCGGCCGGCCGATCAGCATCGAGCCTTCGGGGATCACCACCTCGGAGAAAAAGCGCAGCTGTTTGCGATTGGTCAGGAAATCCAGCATCGCGTCGCGGCGGGGCAGCAGCCTCGGCGCGGCGAAGGCGACGAACACCAACCCGACCGCCACGATGACCAGCGCCAGGGGTGTGATCTCGAACAGCGTAAAGGGCTCCAGCCCATGGCCGCGCGCCACGCCATCGACCAGCAGGTTGGTCGAGGTGCCGATCAAGGTGCAGAGCCCGCCTAAGATCGCAGCATAGGAGAGAGGGATAAGCACCTGACTTGCCGATATCTTCAGCGTCTGTGCGATGCGGGTGGCCAGGGGGATCAGCATCACCACCACCGGCGTGTTGTTCATGAACGCCGAGGCGCCGACGGTGAGCCCGGCAAAGGCCGCGATGGTCCCGCGCGGCCGCTCCTCGACATCGGCGAACAGCCGGCGGGCAAAGGCGTCCAGGCTGCCGGTGCGCACCAGCGCGCCCGAGATCACGAACATCGCAGCGATGGTCAGCGGTGCGGGGTTGGCAAAGGTGTCCAGCACCGCGCCCATCGGCAGGATCCCGGTCGCGACCAGCACCGACAGGCCGCAGATCGCCACCACCTCGGGTGGATACCGCTCGGTCACGAACAGGGCGAACATGCCGACCAGCGTGGCCAGCGTCGCCAGCGCCGGCAGCAGCGCGATGGCCGCATCGCCCGCCATCGCCGACGTCATCGGCCCCCCTGGCGGCGCCCGGCGTGGCGCGGGGCGCTGCACCCGGCCCGGCCGATGCTCATGGCGCGCTGCCGCCCGTCGACGGCGCCGCAGCAGCGGTCGCGGCATCCAGGCCCAGTCGCCCGCCGCGACGCCACGGCACGATCGACCGCGCCAGCCCCGTGCGGTCGTCGGTCTCGACGATCACGCCCGAGAGCGTGGGCGCACCGTCCGCCGGCTCGAACCGCCCGCCGCCCATGCCGGTGACAAAACGCGTCAGCGGGCCCTGCTTGGCCATCCCGATCACGCTGTCGTAGTCGCCGCACATGCCCGCGTCGCTCTGGTACGCGGTGCCGCGCGCCAGGATCATCGCGTCGGCCGTGGGCACGTGGGTATGGCTGCCGACGACCAGGCTGGCGCGCCCGTCGCACCAGTGGCCGATGGCCATCTTCTCGGACGTCGCCTCGGCGTGGATCTCGACCACGACGGCGTCCATCCCCGCGCCGGGGCTCAGCGGATGCGCCTTCAGCGCCGCGTCGAGCGCCGAAAACGGGTCGTCGAAGGGTCGGTTCATGAACACGCGGCCCAGGGCGACGGCCACCGCGACCCGGCGCCCGCGGCTGACCTCGACCACCGCCACGCCGCGGCCGGGCGCGCTGCGGGCGATGTTGATCGGCCGGATCGCGCGCGGCTGTTCGTCCAGATAACCCAGCATGTCGCGCTGATCGAAGGCGTGATCGCCCAGCGTCACCACGTCGGCGCCCGCCTCGAACAGCGCCTCGCCGATCGGGCGTGTCATGCCGTAGCCCGCGGCCGCGTTCTCGGCGTTCACGCAGATGACGTCCAGCCGCTCGTCGCGGCGCAGGCGCGGCAGCGTCTCGATCACCGCCTGTCTGGCGGCGCGGCCGACGATGTCACCCAAGAAGAGAATACGCATCGTCAGGCCTTGGCGCGTGCGCCGCCGCGTTGTCAAATGCAGTGCTGCCGCGCCGCGCGGCGGCCCCACCGCCCAACGGCGCGCACCGGTGACGGCGTCACGGCGACGACGACGGGCATCCCCGTCGCAGACCCTGGCGCTGGCCCCGGCGGTGGCCCCGGCGCTGGCCCCGTCGCTGGCCCCGTCGCAGACCCCGTCGCTGGCCCCGTCGCTGGCCCCGGCGCTGGCCCCGGCGCTGGCACGGGCCCCTTCACCGGTACGGATCCGGGCGCTGGGACAGAGCCGGACCGTAGAACTGTTAAAGGCGCCGAAACGGGCGCTTGGGTCGCCGCGCGGCAGCACACCGGCCCCGCGGGCCGGCGCCGTGCCGGCCCGGTCAGCCGCCGGCACCCGACCGTACGGGTTGGAGGATCCCGCTCTCGGTCACCACGGCGTCCAGCACCTGATCTGTGCCCTCGTACGGGACCTCGTCGACCTGCTGGGCGGCATAGGCAAAACCGATCGCCAGCGTTGCCCGGGTCTTGGCGCGCAGCCCCTCCAGCGTGCGGTCGTAGAAGCCGCCGCCATAGCCCAGACGCCGGCACGAGGGATCGAACGCAACCAGCGGCACGATCAGCACCTGCGGTGTAACGGCGGTGGTGTCGGCCGGGATCGGCGCGCCAAAGGCACCCTCGACCTCGGCCGCACCGGGGTGCCAGGGGCGGAAGCTCAGCGGCTGTCCCGCCCCCTCGACCACCGGCATGGCGAGCGGACTGCCGCGCCCATGCAGCGCTTCCAGCGCACAGAGCGGGTCGATCTCGGTCCGGATGGGTCGGTAGCCGGCCACACGCGCCACACCGTCCACGGCGCGGAACCGGTCAAGCAGTGCGACCAGCCGCTCGCTCGCGGCCAGCGCGCGCGCCGCTCCCTCCGCATGCGCGGCGGCGCGGCGTTGGAAGACAGCCTTCCTCAGGGCGGCCTTAGCCGCGATGATCCGCAAGTCGTTCATCACAGCGTCGTCGGCGTCGTCTTCCAGGTGGCGGGCCCGTCGCGACCGTGGAGGTTTCAGATCCTCGCGAGCCTGGAAAACCAGGTGGGCGCCAGGTGCCAAAGACCAGGGTCCGAGGCAGAGCCAGCTCCCGCGAAGATGCTTAGGCCACCAGGAAACTGTCCTCTCACGGGAAGGACAGCACCCGCCGACCAGCAACCTAGGGTCTAGACGCTGACCTGCCTAGGGGGTGCGTGTATCCACTTGCCGTTAACGTCACCTTAATGCCTGACCCCTGCGCGCACGGCGTCGCCATCGGTCGGGCGAGCATCAAGGGGGCCGTCGAGCGGGCGCGCGGGCGCGCCAGGGGATCGCGGCACGAGGGGGAACGAGGCGCGAGGGGCATCGGTGCGCGGGGGGAGCGGCGCACAGGGGATGGGCGGGTCGCCGAGTGTCCGGGGGCTCACTCGGCCGCCGCGCCCGTGCCGGCCGCCAGCGCTTCCAGCCGCTCGGCCAGCGCGTCGATCTGTGCCGCGATCTCGGCCGTCGCGCCGCCGCCCTCGCCTGCGGCGTCGATCTGCGCCTCTGCTTCGGTCAGCTTGTCGGCCAGCAGCAGCGCCGCCATCACCAGCAGCCGCGCCTCGGGGATGGCGCCGGGATTGCCGGCCAGGGCCCGCGTCTCGGCGTCGATCCGGCGGCCGAGCGCCTGGACATGCGCCTCCTGCCCCGTCTCGCAGCCCACCCGATAGGATCGCCCGGCGATCTCGACCCGTGCCTCAGCCATCGACGTCCCCTTTCCGTTCGCGTGCGCCCCGCGGGGCGCGATCGGGCCGATCAGGCATCGGGGCCCCTCCCATCGGGTGCGGCATGGGCCGCCCCGTCGCCCTGCAAGAGGCGCAGGTCGTCGAGTGCTGCCTTGACCGCGGCGGCCGCCTCTTCGCGCAGCGCTTCATCCTCTTCGGTCTGTGCCTCGAGCGCGGCGATGCGCGCCATCAGCCCGGCGCGCTCGTCCGCGGCCATGCCGTCGTCGTCGGCCCCTGCCCCCGGCGCGGCCGCGAGGGCTGCGACCGCAGCGTCG
>JBCCMW010000013.1:0-24580 GCA_039026175.1 Pseudomonadota bacterium | reverse complement strand
GATCGCGCGCGCCAAAGCCGCCCGCAAGACCCGCCGCAAGACCTGAGCCGCGGGCACCCCACAGCACAGCCGCAGCGCCGAGGACGCAAGGTCACCCCTCGGGCGACGACCGGCAGATCATCCGTAGCGCAGATGAACTTTCCGCGAGGCGCAAAGCTGGCGCCCGAGCCGCGGCAGATGCGCGGTCGCGACCGCCCGCGTTGCTATCTTGAACTGCGACGCGGGGCCGCAGATCTCACGCACCAGAGCCGCCGTCGCATAGGGAGGAGACGCCATGGCCGAGAGCCGGGACACCGCCGACACGCCGCAGCACATCCGCAACCCCATCGAGTGGACGGCCGAGGGAGCCGTGCGCGCCACCAACTGGCTGGCCGCCGTCGGGCGCGCCGCCAAAGGGACCGACCAGGTCGACGTCGACGACGTGGTCCTGCGCGATGTTACCAGCGACGATCTGACCGCCGCGCTGAAGTCCGGCATGGACGACGTGCTGGCCCTGCGGTCCGACGTGGTTGCGCTCTGCCTGCTGTACCCGATCGTCGGGGTGATCCTGGCCTCGGTCGCCTTCGACCAGGCCTTTGTGCCCATGCTGTTCCCGCTGGCCGCGGGTTTCGCGCTGCTCGGTCCGTTCTTTGCCGTGGGCCTGTACGAAATCAGCCGCCGGCGCGAGGCGGGGCTCGAGACCGGCTGGCGCCACGCGCTCGACGTCATGGGCTCGCCGTCGTTCGGTGCGATCCTGCTGTTGGGGATCGGTCTGTTCGCCATGTACGTGGCGTGGCTGGTGCTGGCGCAGATCCTTTACGACGTGACGCTGGGCCCGGGCTCGCCCGCCGACATGGGGGCGCTGCTGCGCGAGGTGGTCACCGAGCCGGGTGGCGTGGTCCTGCTGATCCTGGGCGTCGGCACGGGCGCGGTGTTCGCGCTGGTGGCGCTGGCGGCGGCGGCGATCTCGTTCCCGCTGCTGCTGGACCGCGAGGTCGGTGTGCGGGTGGCCGTGACCGCGTCGCTGCGCCTGTTCCGGCAAAACACGTCGACCATGCTCACCTGGGGCGCGATGGTGACCGGCCTTCTGGTGGTGGCGTCGCTGCCGGCGTTCCTGGGGCTGGTGTTCGTGATGCCGCTGCTCGGCCACGCCACCTGGCACCTGTATCGCCGCGCCGTGGTCGTGCGAGCGCCGCGCCCCTGATCCGCACGCCCCGGCGGGATCGTGAGAATGCTACGCCCCTGATCCCCGAGCTGCGGCGGGTCGTTAGAGCGCCGCACCCCTGATCCGGGCGCTGCGCCGGGGTCCGTTTCGGGGCCCGTCGCCGGGTCCGGGGCCGGGCGTGGGATTGTCTCGGCACGCGCGGGCACCGGGCGTCACTGCGCGGTAAAGCCGCCGTCCACCGGGATGGCGGCGCCGGTCACATAGGCGCTGGCGTCCGTCATCAACCAAGCCACCAGCCCGGCGGTATCGGCGGGTCGGCCGACGCGCCCCAGCGGCGTGCGCGCCGCCATGCGCGGCGAGACGTCGACCCCCGTGGCCTCGACGGCCTCGGTCATCGGGCCCTCGGTCCAGTTGGGACAGACCGCGTTGACGCGAATGCGGTGGGGCGCGGCTTCCAGCGCGGCGGTACGGGTCAGCCCGATCACCCCGTGCTTGGCGGCCGCATAGGCGATGTTGAGCTTGGCGCCGACCAGCCCCGCCACCGACGCGGCGTTGACGATGCTGCCGCCCCGGCCGGTGGCGCGCATTGCGCGGGCCTGGTGCTGCACGGCGAACCAGGTGCCGTTCAGCGTGACGTCGATCACCCGCGCCCAGTCGCCCGGTGCAAGGTCCAGACCCTGGAACGGCGGGCCGATGATGCCGGCGGCGTTGAACGCCCCGTCCAGCCGTCCGTGACGGGCCAAGAGCGCGTCGACCGCCCGGCCCACGGCGCCATGGTCGGTGACGTCCAGCCCCGTGCCCTCGGCCGGGGGATCGGCGGGGGGCAGGGCGGCGGCGGCCTCGGCCGCCGAGCCGGGGTCGAGATCGGTGACCATGACGCTGGCGCCCATGGCCGCCAGCGCCTCGCCCGTCGCTCGACCGATAGCGCCGGCGCCGCCGGTCAGCATGATCACGCGGCCGGTCAGGTCCATCGTCGACCCCGCGCGGGGCGCCGCACCGGGCTGGCGACCCTCGGGCGGGGTCACGGGTCGGGCTGGTCGACGGCGCGGATCAGTTTGGTGTCGAGCACCCGCAGCACCTGCTTGAGCTCGCGCCCGCGCTTGACGATCCGCCCATCCATGCCGACGACCGAATAGGCGCCCTGGCGCTGGGCGTCCTTGGGTCGCTTCTCGATGCGGTAGATCGGATGCTCGGCGGCGTGGCGGAAGATCGAGAACACCGCGCGTTCGCGCAGGAAGTCCATCGAATAGTCCCGCCACGCGCCGATCGCGACGCCACGGCCGTAGAGGTCGAGCACGACGCCAAGCTCGCGCCGGTCGAAGGCGACGACGTCGTGCGCGGCGGGCGCGCGGCCGTTCGGGGGGCGAAAGCTGTGCACTGTCATCGAGCGGCAGCCTTGCATCCCAAGCGAGCGGCGGCAAGCACGTCAGCCCGGCCCCACCCCCGGCCCCAGTTCCGGTCCCGTGCCGTCGCGGCCGAAGGCCCCGGATCCCGGCGCGCCGAAGGCGCCTCCGGCGTGCGGGTTCCGGGACCTTCGGTCGACGGCTTTCGCGACCCGGCGGCCCAAGGGATTTTTATGCGGCGGCAAAGCGGGCGTTGGGCCGGCTGCACCCCTGGCGCGGCCGCCGGCGGGGCGGTATGGCGCACCGGTGCCTGCCGTCGCCCGGCCGGCGGCCGTGTCCGGCGGCCCCACCCACCGCCGCTGCCCGAGGACCCCCGATGCGCGACTTCCACCTGCCCGGCCGCTCGCCGCTCTATGCAGCGAACGCGATCTGCGCCTCCTCGCACCCCGTCGCCGTCGACGTCGCCCTGGACGCGCTCAAGGCGGGCGGCACCGCGGCCGATGCGGCGGTCGCCGGCGCCATCCTGCTCGGCCTCGGCGAACCCGCGATGACCGGCATCGGCGGCGACATGTTCGCGCTGCTCAAACCCGCCGGCAGCGAGCAGATCCTTGGCCTCAACGGCTCGGGCCGCGCCCCGGCGGGCACCTCGGCCGACGCGCTCCGCGCCCGCGGCTGGCAGTCGATGGACGAGAACGACGCCGCCAGCGTGGTGGTCCCCGGCGCGATCCGCGGGTTCGAGGCGCTGCTCGAGGCGCACGGCAAGCTGGGCCTGGCCGCCGCCGTAGAGCCCATCATCCGCTATGCCGAAGAGGGTCTTCGCGTCCTCCCGCGCGCCGCGTTCGACTGGGCCCGGGGCGCGCCGCGCATGCGGGGCGCGATGCGCCGCCACTTCCTGGCCGCCGACCGGCCCTACCGCACGGGCGAGGCCTTCGCCCACCCCGGCATGGCCGAGGTGCTGCGCCTGGTGGCCGAGCACGGCGCCGCGGGCTTCTACGAAGGCCCCGTGGCCGAGGACATGGTGGCCAGCTTGCAGGCGCTGGGCGCGCCGCACACGATGGCGGACTTCGCCGCCTGCACGGCCGACTGGGTCGACCCCATCGCGGGCCCCTACCGCGGGGCCGAACTTGTGGAGCTGCCGCCCAACACCCACGGCGCCACCGCGATCCTGATGGCGGGCATCCTGGAGCATTTCGCCATCGCCGACATGGACCCCGCGGGCGCCGAGCGCGCGCATATCGAGGTCGAGGCCGCCAAGCTCGCCTACGCCGTGCGCGACCAGGCCATTGCCGACCCCGCCGCCATGACCCACCCGGTCGAGCGGCTGATCGACCCGGCCTTTGCCGCGGCGTTGGCCGCCCAGATCGACCCCGCCCGGGCGACAGCGCGCCCCGCGCCCGCGATCGGCGGGCCGGGCCACCGCGACACGATCTACATCACCGTGGTCGACCGCGACCGCATGGCGGTGTCGCTGATCTATTCGGTCTACCACGACTTTGGCGCGTGCCTGGCGTCCGAGCGCTATGGGATCAACTTCAACAACCGCGCGGCCGGCTTTTCGCTGCAGGCCGGCCACCCGAACGAGATCGGGCCGAACAAGCGACCGATGCACACCATCATCCCCGGCATGCTGCGCCAGGACGGGCGGGTGACGGCCAGCTTTGGGGTGATGGGCGGGGGCTACCAGCCGCACGGGCACGCGCGCCTGATCTCGAACATGCTGGACTTCGGCATGGACCCGCAGGCCGCCCAGGACCTGGCCCGGGTGTTCCACGACGGCGGCACCACGTTCCTGGAACGCGGCTACCCCCAGCCGGTGTGGGAGGCGCTGGCCGGCAAAGGCCACGTCACGGGCCCGCGCGAGGTGCCGCTGGGCGGCAGCCAGGCCATCGTGATCGACCATGCCGCCGGCTGTCTGATCGGCGGCAGCGACCCGCGCAAGGACGGCTGCGCCCATGGCTTCTGAACCCGCGGTCGGCCGCGGTCGACACAACGGCTGATCTCAGTGACAGCGCTCGGGATCGATCAGGTAGCGCTCGCCGTCGTGGGCGGCGAAGACCTCGGGTATCTGGGGATGCTCGATCGGCACGCCGCTGTCGTCGGGCACCAGGTTCTGCTCCGAGACGTAGGCGACGTAGTAGGACGTGTCGTTCTCGGCGAACAGGTGATAAAACGGCTGCTCCTTGCGCGGCCGGACATCCTCGGGGATCGACCGCCACCATTCCTCGGTATTGGCGAACACCGGATCCACGTCGAAGATCACGCCCCGGAACGGATGGAACCGGTGCTTGACGATCTGGCCGATCTTGAACTTCGCGTCGGCGCGCAGCATTGCCGCGGTCTCCGTTGGATATCCGGTTTTGCGCGGCATAACCGTGCCGAGGCGGTGTGTCGAGTTTGCGGCGCATCGCGGCGCCACTGTGACCGCGCGGGTGGCCCGGACGGCGCTGCGGTAAACGGGAACGCGCGATGATCGCCGAGATCGCCACCATCACCGCGCCGGTCGTGTTGCTGGCGCTGGCGGGCTATGCCTGGGCGCGGGTCGGCTGGCCGTTCGATCTGGAGTTCGTGACCAAGCTGTCGCTGAACGCGTCGGTCCCCTGCCTGATCTTCGCGACCCTGGTGCAGGCCGAGATCGAGCCAGCCGCGTTCCGCGATATCGCCATCGCCTCGGTCGCCGCCTATGGCGCCGTGGCGCTGGTGCTGTGGGCGATGCTCTGGGTCGGCGGGCTCGACCGGCAGGTCTGGCTGGCACCCATGGTGTTCGGCAATACCGGCAACGTGGGCCTGCCGGTGGCGCTGTTCGCCTATGGGCAGGAGGGGCTCGCCCTCGCGATGGTCGCCTTTGCGGTGATGGCGATCCTGTCCTTCACCGTGGGGATCGCGATGGTCGCCGGTGCCGGCCGGCCGGGCGAGACGCTGCGCCAGCCGCTGGTCTATGCCTCGATCGCGGGCGGCATCGCGGCGGTCGTCGACTGGACGCCGCCGGCCTGGGCGCTCAACACCATGGCGCTGGCGGGCCAGATCGCGATCCCGCTGATGCTGCTGACGCTGGGCGTGTCGATCGCGCGGCTGCGCATCGGGGGCCTGGGCCTGGCAGCGGGGCTCTCGGTGCTGAAGCTCGCGCTGACGGCGGGCATCGGGTACGGCGTGGCGCTGGCCTTCGCGCTGGAGGGTGTCGCCCTGGGTGCGCTGGTGCTGCAGCTCGCGATGCCCGCGGCGGTGACCTCGTACATGCTGGCCGCGCGCTACGAGCGCGATCCGACAGCGGTGGCGGGGCTTGTCGTCGTGTCGACCGTCACCGCGCTGGTCGCGATCCCCGGGCTGCTGGCGCTGCTGCTGCCGGTACAGGGCTGAGGGCCGCGCGCGCCCGTTTTCTCGCGCCGCGGTTTCGGGTATCCTTTTGTGCATGAGGCAGAGCAGCAGCGCCTCGCCAGACGCCCGACAGAAAAAACCGCGGGCGCGGCGCGGCACCGGATACGGCGAACGGGCCCTGTCGAGGGTCCTGCGAAAGGGCTTGGCGGCGATGCGCCGGCCGCGCACCCGGCGGTGGGCCGTCGCGGGCGTGCTGGTCGCGCTGCTGGGATCGTGCGCGTCGGACCCGCAGCAGCGCGTCGCCACCGCGCCGCCCAAGCAGCAGGACGATGTCTGCGCGATCTTCGATCAGCGGCCCGATTGGCGGGTGGCCACCGTCGCCTCGGCCGCGCGCTGGGGCGCGCCGGTCGAGGTGCAGATGGCGATCATCTGGCGCGAGAGTTCCTTCCGCGCGACCGCCCGGCCGCCGCAGACCTACAGCTTCGGCATCCCGACGGGGCGCCTGTCCTCGGCCTTTGGCTATAGCCAGGCGATCGACGGGACGTGGGCGTGGTACCGCGAGGAGAGCGGGAACGCCCGCGCCGACCGGACCGACTTTGCCGACGCGGCCGATTTCGTGGGCTGGTACATGGCCAAGACGCAGTCGACCAACGGGCTGGACATGTACGACGCCTACAACCAGTACCTCGCCTATCACGAGGGGCACACCGGCTTTCGGCGCGGCTCGTGGCGCGAGAAGGCGTGGCTGCAGCGCGCCGCAGGCCAGGTCGCCTACCAGGCCCAGCGCTACCGCGAGCAGCTCTCGACCTGCTGACTTCCGCGCCACCCCAGCGCATGGGTTTGGCGCGCGGGTTTGGCGCGCGGGTTTGGCGCGCGGGGCCAGCGCGCGGGGCCAGCGCGCGGGGCCGGCGGCTCAGGCCTGCACGCCGGGGTCGCTGTTGCGCCCGCCGAACAGCCGGCCGACCATGATCAGGAACAGCCGGCGCAGCACCGCCAGCACCACCACGATCACCGTCACGATGATGGCGTTCGGGAGGATCGAGAGCTCCGTCTCCTCGCTCGCGGGCTCCAGGTCGATGGCGTTGGGGAACCAGCTCATGATCGGCCAGCGCCAGCCGTAGTAGGTGATCACCGCCCACTGCTGGTCGGCCGGCTGGCTGGCCAGGTTGGACGCCATCGAGGTGAGATCCGCGCTGTCGAACTTGAGATAGGTCCAGGCGTCGATGTTCTGGAAAGTCAGCGCCTCGCCCTCGCGGGTCTCGGCATAGACCTCGCGCACGTCGACGGTGCGGGTGACCTGCGCGCCCGCATCGTTGGTGGTGTTCTGGTCCAGACGCTTTACGTCGACGCCGGTGATCCGCACGACCTCGCGCTCGGGGATCGAATAGTCCATGACCGCCGCGATCACGCCGATCGCGATGACCCAAATGGCGATCCGTAGATAGAGCATGCTGTCCTCACTCGGCGTAGAGCATGAGCGCGCCGATGACGATCAGCGGCACGGTCAACAGACCCGCCAAAAGCCGGCGTTCTGTCGAGCGCCCGTATTCGGCCAGTCCGCGGTTGACGAAGCTCTCGCGGTCCTCGTCGCGGTGTTCGCCGCGCTGCGCCTCCTCGGCATAGCGCTGTACCAGCCGGCGCTTGGTGTCCCGACGCAGCCACAGATCGGCCGCCAGGAACAGGATCCAGAGGATGCCCAGCGCCAGGCACAGCACGACGATGGTCCGGATCATGCAGACGCCCCCGTTGCGAACGGATTGCATATAACGCCAGCGGCAGGCGCACGGAAGCGCTCAGCGAGGCTGCAGCAGCAACAGCGTCGTCTGGCGCTGTTGCCAGCCGGCCTGGTTGAAGCCACAGGGCTCGGGCCCGGCCGCCGCGCCGCGCAGGCACACGTCGTACGAGCCCATGTCCAGGTTGAGCGCCATGTCGGGCGCGACGTCGCGCGCCAGCGCCCGGGCGGCGGCGTCCAGCGTCAGGGGACGCGCGCTCTCCCACACGCCGAAGCCCGCGCCCTTGGTAAAGAAGACGCGGCGCGTGGCGACGGGGGCACCGTCGACCGGGCGGGTATCGACCCGGCCGTCGACGACCAGCAGATGCGATTGCAGAACCGAGACGCCGCCCGCCCGCGCGGCCGCCAGAAACGCCCGTCGCTCGTCCACGTCGCGGAGATCGTAGCGCCGGCCGTCCAACGCCGCGCGGGCGCGGTGCACCAGCCGCGGCGCCGCGTCGCCTGGGCCCAGGATCAGGATACCGTCCATCCGCGCCAGGGTCTGGCCCACCGCCGTGCCGTCCAACACCGTCAGACCCACGGGCGCGGGCGCGCCGTCGTCCCGCGTGTCGGTGCCCGTGTAGCCGCCGCTGACCAGCACCGCGCGGGGCGCCAGCGGCGGCAGCGGCAGACTGTCGGGCAACAGCAGCATCCGCGCCGTCGCCGTGCCGCGGCAGCCGTGGAACAGCACGCCGGTCGCGTCGGCGGTCTCGCACCCGTCGGCCGAGGCCCCCTGGGCCAGCGACAGCGCGACCAGCGCGGGCACCAGTCCCGCCGCGGCCGCTATTGCCCGGACCAGACGCGCCGGAGCCTGCAGCGCCGCGGCCCCTATGGCGCGGCTCCGCACGGCGCGGCTCAGCCGGGCGACATGCCGCGCAGCCGCTCGGACCGTCGGCGCAGCATCTCGACGGTGGTGAGCAGCGCGATCGAGATCGCCACCAGAATGGTCGCCGCGGCCAGGATGGTGGGCGAGATCTGCTCGCGCAGGCCCGTGAACATCTGCCAGGGCAACGTGCGCTGGTCGGCCGAGCCCATGAACAGCACCACCACGACCTCGTCGAACGAGGTGATGAAGGCGAACAGCCCGCCCGAGATCACGCCGGGCACGATCAGGGGCATCTGCACCTTGAAGAAGGTGCGCACCGGGTTGGCGCCCAGGCTGGCCGCCGCGCGCGTCAGCGACCGGTCGAAGCCCACCATCGTGGCCGTTACGGTGATGATCACGAACGGCACGCCCAGCGCCGCGTGCGCCAGCACCACCGACCAGTAGGTGCCCTGAATCGACAGGTCCGACACACCGAACGGCTCGGAGTAGAAGAAGTACATCGCCGTCGCCGTCAGGATCAGCGGCACGATCATCGGGCTGATCAGGATCGCCATGATCGCGCCGCGGAAGGGGATGTGCGACTGCGACAACCCGATGGCCGCCAGCGTGCCCAGCGAGACCGACAGCAGCGTCGCCATCGGCGCGATCAGCAGCGAGTTCTTGAAGGCCACCATCCACGGGCCGTCCAGCGCCGCGAGATAGCCGATGGCAACGCCCAGCATCAGGCCCGCCAGCAGGATCAGACCCAGCCACACGCCCCGCGCCCCCAACAGCCAGCCCGCCCCGCCGCCCAGCACCAGCCCGATCACCGTGCCCAGCCAAGGCCAGCCGGGCACGTCCTCCTTGGTCCCGAAAAAGTCGCGATAGTGCTTGAACGAGTAGCCTTCGGCATCGAAGGCCAGCATCTCGGGCGTGAAGGTGAAGAAGTCCTCGGCGTTGAAGCTGAGCGGGATGATCACCAGGATCGGCGCGATCAGGAACACGAAGATCAGCGCGCAGATCACGCGGAAGGTGTACCACCAGACCGTCTCGCCGACCGAGGCATAGGGAGGAAGCGCCGCCATCAGGTCACCCCAGCTTGACGTTATCGATGCCCACGATCTTGTCGTAGAGCCAGTAGAGCAGCAGCACCGCGACCAGCAGGATCGAGCCGAGCGCTGCGGCCAGGCCCCAATTGAGGCTGGTCGAGATGTGATAGGCGATGCGGTTCGAGATAAAGATCCCGTCGGTCCCGCCCACCAGCGCCGGCGTGATGTAGTAGCCGATCGCCAGGATGAAGACGAGGATCGCGCCCGCGCCGATCCCCGGCACCGACAGCGGCAGGTACACGCGCCAGAACGCCGTGAAATTGTCCGCGCCCAGCGACTTGGCCGCGCGCAGGTAACTGGGCGGGATCGTCTTCATCACCGAGTAGAGCGGCAGGATCATGAACGGCAACAGGATGTGCGTCATCGCCACCACGGTGCCGGTCGCGTTGAACATCATCGACAATCGGTTGTCGTCCGCCACGAGCCCGATGAAGACCAGCATGTCGTTCAGCACGCCCTGGTCCTGTAGCAGCACGATCCACGACGAGGTGCGCACCAGCAGCGAGGTCCAAAACGGCAGCAGGACCAGGATCAGCAGCAGGTTGGCCTGGCGCATCGGCAGGTTGGCCAGCAGCCAGGCCACCGGATAGCCCAGCGCCAAGCAGGTGGCCGTGATGGTCAGCGACAGGATCAGCGTGCGCCAGAACAGCCGGATGTAGATCGGGTCGTCGGCCGATACGACGTCGCCCTGCGGCGAGTAAGCCAGATCGACGGCATCCAGGTAATAGCCCGCCGTGCGCGCCGTGCCGTAGGTCTTCATCGTCGCCCAGACCTCGGGGTCCGCCCAGTCCTCGTCGCTGTTGAGGAACGCGGCGGTGAAGTCGACGGTCGGCAGGCTCGCCTCGGCCTCGGCCAGCGCCTGGCCCAAGAGATCGGCACCCGGGCCGGCATAACCCTCGATCGCCGCGCGCTGGGCGGGGTCGGCCAAGTCCAGCGCCAGGGCGGCGTGCACGGCCTCCCACGGCTCGTCCTCGCGCGGGTCGTCGCCGTCCTCGTTGACCGCCACGATCACGTATTCGGCATAGGCCGCGGCGGTGCGGGGCAGCACGCTTTCCATCCCCGCGCGCACCTGCACCGGCAGCGCGGCGTCGAAAGCCTCCTCGGTCATCGCGCGGATGCGCCCGGCGGCATCGTCCATCACGCCCTGCGCGACGTCCTCGCCCTCGGTGCCCATCAGCGAGACCCAGAAGCCGGCCTCATCGAAGTCCTCGGCGACCTCGTCCTCCAGCCACTCCTGATAGACCTCGCCCATGTCGTCCATGTCGCGCCCCGCGCCGCGGAACAGCGAAGACATGCCCTGGGTCTGATAGTTCAGCCGGGTGCCGAGCTTGGTGTGCTCCTTCAACTCGGCCGCCAGGAACAGGTCGAAGAACATCGCCTGGAAGGTCGTCTCGCCCGGAGGCTCGTTGCCGCCGGCATCCCATTCGGCCAGCGCCTCGATGGCGCGCGGCACCGTGGTCGGCACGATCTCGTTGTCCACCGAACGGCCAAGCATGAAGATGATCGGGAAAATAAAGGTGATCAGCACGAACGCGAGCAGCGGCGCGACCAGGACAAAGGCGCGCATCTTCTCGCGCCGCAGCGCGCGGGCGAGCGAGGCCTTGAGCGGTGTGCCGTCGGCGGCCAACAGGCGGCCGCGGCTGTCGACGTTGGTCGCCTGGGCGGCCTGGGCCGCGCGGTCCCGCATCGGGATTGCGCCGGCGGCGGTGGCGTCGGTAGGGCTCATGGGCTCGGGCTCATCGCGTCGATCTCCACCGGCTGTCGGCGGTGCGGCAGCCCGCTGCGTGCGGCCTGCCGGTGGCTTGGGCGGCGGGGTCGCACCCTACCGCCGCGTCCGCCCGGGCGCGCGACCGGCGCCCGGGGCTCCGCGTCCGACGCGCTTACTGCGTCAGCCAGGCCTGGAACTTGGCGTCCAGGTCGTCGCGGTAGTCGGCCCACCACTCGTAGTTGTACAGCAGCGTGTTGGCGCTGTTGTCCGGGTCGGTCGGCATGTGCGGCGCCATGTCGATGCCCAGCTCCGCATGGGTCGACACCAGCGGGGCCGAGGACGCGCGCGCCGGGCCATAGCTGATGAATTTGGCCTGGTCGGCCAGGCGCTGCGTGTCGGTCGCGAACGCGATAAAGGCCCTGATCGCCTCCATCTCGTCGTCGTCGACGCCCGCCGGGATGACCCAGCCGTCCAGGTCGAACACCTGCATGTCCCACAGCATGGCGACCGGCTGGTCCTGTTCCTCGATCAGCGAGAACAGACGGCCGTTGTAGGTCGAGCCGATCACGGCTTCGCCGTCGGCCAGCCGCTGCGGGGTCTCGGCGCCCGCCGACCACCAGATCGTCGAGTCCTTGATGGTGTCGAGCTTGGCGAACGCGCGGGCCTGGCCCTCGTCGGTCTCGAGGACGTCGTAGATGTCCTCCTTGGCCACACCGTCGCAGAACAGCGCCCACTCCAGGTTGTTGATCGGCCGGCTCTCCAGCGAGCGCGTGCCCGGGAAGCTCTCCAGATCGAAGATCGCGCAGATGTCCTCGGGCACCTCGCCGCCCCAGGCCTCGACGTCGGTGCGATAGCCGAAGGTGGTCGAATAGACGATCTGCGGGATGAAGCAGTCGGTGACCAGAAGGTCGCCGAAGTCATCCTCGGCCGAAGTGCCGTCCGGCGCCTCGCGCAGCCACTCCTCCGGGTCGATCTCCAGCGCCAGCCCTTCGTCGCACAGCCGGATGGCGTCCGAGGCGACCACATCCACCACGTCCCACGTGGTGTTGTTGGCCTCGGCCTGGGCGCGCAGCTTGGCCACGGCCTCGTTCGACGCGCTCTCCTGCACGATGGTCACGTTTGGGCAGGCGGCCATGAACGGGTCGTAATAGGCCTTGCGCTGGCTCTCCTCGTACGCGCCGCCCCACGACACGATGGTCAGCGACACCTCGCCCGAGGGGCAGTCCGGCGCGGCCTGGGCCGAGGCCGTGCCCGCCGTCAGCGCCGTCATCAGCGCCGCAGCCCCCACGGAGCCGAGGGCCAGGGTGGTGTATTTCAACATTGTTGTCTCCCTGTTGGTCGTGCGTCAGGCCGGCTCAAACGACCGGCCGATCTGGTGCCGTGCGGGGCCTGGAACGGCCCGCGCGCCGTCTCAGGCCGCATCCAGGGCGCGGCAGTCCGCCGTCGCCCACCCGATGGGCACCTCTTCGCCCACGCGCAGCGCGCCCTGGTCGCTGCTGTTGGGGATCTTGACCACGAAGTCGGCGCCACCCACGGCCATGCGGCAGCGGATGTGGTCGCCGAGGTAGATCAGCTCCTCGACCCGGCCTTGGAGCTGGTTCTCGGTGGCGTCCGGGCCCAGCGTCACACGCTCGGGCCGGATCGAGAGCTGCGTCGCCTCGCCCACGCCGCCGCAGTTGACCGCCAGCGCATGCACCATGTCGCCGCCCGACAGCCGAACCTCGGCTGTGCTGCCCTCGACCGACGTCACATGGCCCGTGAGCTTGTTGTTCTCGCCGATGAACTGCGCGACGAAGGCGTTCTCGGGCCGCTCGTACAGATCCTCGGGCGGGGCGAGCTGCTGGATCACGCCATCGTTGAACACGGCGATCCGGTCCGACATCGTCAATGCTTCGCTCTGGTCGTGCGTTACATAGACGACCGTCACGCCCAGACGCTCGTGGATGTGCTTGATTTCCAGCTGCATGTGCTCGCGCAGTTGCTTGTCGAGCGCCCCCAACGGTTCGTCCATCAGCACCAGTTCGGGGTCGAAGACCAGCGCGCGGGCCAGCGCGATGCGCTGCTGTTGGCCACCCGACAGCTGTGCCGGGCGGCGCCCGCCGAACGCGCCCATCTGCACCATGTCCAGCGCGCGGGCCACCTTCTCCTGCTGCTCGGGCTTGCCCATGCCCCGCACCGACAGCGGGAAGGCCAAATTCTCGGCCACGGTCATGTGGGGAAACAGGGCATAGTTCTGGAACACCATGCCGATACCGCGCCTGTGCGGGGGTACCGAGTTGATGGCCCGGCCGCCCAGCCGGATCTCGCCGTGCGTCGCGGTCTCGAAGCCGGCGAGCATCATCAGGCACGTGGTCTTGCCCGACCCGGACGGTCCCAGCATGGTGAGAAACTCGCCGCGCCCGATCAGCAGGTTGAGGTCCTTCACCACGAGCGTCTCGCCGTCGTAGCTCTTCTGGACCCGTTCGAACTCGACAAACGTGTCTGTCCCGCCGTCAGCCGCCATGCACACGCCTCTTCGCCACTGGGCACGTCTCCGCTTTGGCGCGAGCTAAGCACAGCGCTCGCAACCTTAACAAGCCTGACCCTGCGCTTTTGACAGGCGTTCGGGCAGGGGCATGCGCGAAATGCGCGCGGGCAGCGGGCAGGACGTGCCGCGGTGCACAAAGAAACGGCGGTCGCGCGCGGCCCACGCGGACAAGCGCGTGCCTGTTGCGCCTAACGGGCGAACCAGGGTCGGGGAAAAAGAAGGGGCGGGCCGCAGCCCGCCCCAGGTTGGGACAGTTCTATCCGATCCCGCGCCGGCCCGTGCCGCCGACGCCCTGCGTCTCCCGGTTCAGGGCGCGTTTGAGCGCCGTTCGCCGATGTGCAGCAGCGTCGCGGGCGGCCTGCCCGGGCCGTTCTCCGGGCACACCGGCCAGCCCCGTTCGGCCCCCGGCGCGCCGCGGGGCCGGGCGGCAGGCCCGGTGCCTGCGGCATCGGGTCCTGCCTCGGGCGGGGCGTCGGCACGCTCGGCCGCGGCCTCCAGACGCTCGATCCGCCGGTCCATCCCCGCCACCGTCTCGGGCAGCGGCGCATAGACCCGCAGCACGTCGAGCGCCCAGAGCAGGCCGCCGACCGCGAAGCTGGCGATCAGCCAGAACCGGCGGATCTTGCGACCCAGCGCCAGCGCGAGATCCAGCGCGCTCTGTCCCTGGTCTTCGGCTGTCATGTCGTCCTCCTCGGCCCGCGCGCACGCCCGGCCCGGTCCGGCGCCGGGCGGACCCGGTGCCGAGGCCACGCCGCAGCGCGCGCCCGGGACATCTTGTTGTTGTCGTTGCTTGGTGGGCGGCCGGGACCGCAGCCAGTCCTGTCCCGACCTCGTCGCGGCGCGGGGTTCCCTGCATCGAACCCGGGCGCCGTGGCGGGATCATAGGCGCGTGCGGCTGACACAGCGCACTCGGGGGTCCGCACGCGCGCACCCGCACCGCGCGCGCAACGCTGCGATCCAGGACGAAATCGACGCAGTCGCCGGGGCGCCGCCGCCGGCAACCCTGGCCACCCGGCCGCCGCGGGGGACGGCGGCGCGCGGGTGGGCGCCTGCCCGCCGCTGCAGGCCGCACGCGACGGGACCACGAAAAAGGGCGCCCCGCTCTCGGCGTCAGCGGGGCGCCCTGCTCTCGGCGTCAGAGGGGGTGGACGCGTCGGCCCACCCCCTCGGTCACTCGCGGCTGCCGAACAGCGACAACAGCGAGATGAAGATGTTGACGAAGCTGATGTAGAGGTTCAGCGCGCCGAAGATCGCGCTCATCTCGATCGCCTGCTCCGACCCGGGCTGCTCGCGCATCACCAGGTAGTCGTTCTTGATCTGCTGCGTGAAGTAGGCGGTCAGACCGGCGCTGGCCAGCAGGACGACCATCTGCATGGCCATCGAGAAGGCTTCGAAACCGAAGAACGCCCAGTTGAGCACGCTGAGCACGATCGCACCCAGAAGCCCCATCAGCAGGAAGACGCCGAAACCCGACAGGTCGCGCTGCGTCGTGTAGCCGTAGATCGACAACGCGCCGAACGAGGCGGCCGTCGCGAAGAAGGCCTGGCCGATCGAGGCCGAGGTGAACTGGACGAAGATCGTCGCCAGCGACAGGCCCATGATCGCCGCGAACGCCCAGAAGCAGATCTGCGCCGCACCGACCGAGGCGCGCATCATCAGCGGCGCCAGGAAGAAGCAGAACGCCAGCGGCGCAAACATCAGGACGTAGACGAACGGGCTGGAGTACAGCGTCGTCAGCAGGCCCACGGGCAGCAGCGTCTCGACGCCCTGCAGCGTGTTGAACTGGCGGGCATGGTCGACCAGCCGGTCGAGATCCGAGCCGAAAACATAGGCGAAGAGACCTGTGATGATCATCGCGCCGGCCATCAGCGCGTAGACCTTGTTCATGTGCGCCTGGAGCCCGGCGTCGACGGCTGCGCCCTCGGCGCCAGCGATCTGCCCTTTGTGTAACGTCGGGTTCGCCATCGTGGTGTGTCCTCCAATCAGGAAACGCGCGCGCATAAGCCGCGCTCTGCGCCAATATCGAGAGCGGGCGGGGCGCTTTCAAGCATTACCGCAGCGCACGGCCGCACTATCGACGGTCCCGGCTAAGAACTGATCCGCAACTGATCCGTTGGGGGCCAGCGGCTGATCGAGCGGCGGAGGGCGCCGTCCGAACCGTCTCAGGGACCCTCCAGGACCCTCCAAAACGGAATCGCGGCTGGTCGCCGCGATGCTGGTTGCGGGGTGTCGGCGTGGGGGTGCCGGCTGGGGGGCGGGGGGGGGGGCCGGCGCGCCCCACCCACGCGCCCCACCCTGGCCGCGCGCGTTCAGCCGGCCTGGACGCGGAGCACACCGGCCGGGCGCAGGCGGAGCGGGCGGGCGGCGAAGACCAGACCCGCAAGCAGGTTGAGCCCCGCCCCGATGGCGACCACGACCAGCGCCGGGCCGACGGCGAGCGCGAAGTCGCCGTCCAGCACGAAGGTGGTCACCCCCCAGGCGGCAGCGCTGCCCCAGACCAGCGCCACCAGGGCCGCGGCGAGGCCCAGCAGCCCCGATCGGAGCGCGAAGCTGGCCAGGATCGAGCGGCGCTCGGCGCCGAGCACCTTCAGCACCGCGGCCTCGCTCACCTGGCGCTCGGCCGCCGCGCCGGCCGCGCCGACCAGCACGGCGAGACCCGTCAGCAGCACGGCCAGCGCGCCCCAGCGTGTCGCCGCGCCCAGATCGGCGAGCGCGGTCGACACCCGGTCGATCTGCTCGCGCACGCCCACCGCGGTGACGTTCAGGAACTCGCGCCCCAGCGCACGCAGGATCGCGCCCTCGGACCCCTCGTCGGCATAGACGGTGGCGATATGGGTGTGCGGCGCCCCGGACAAGGCGTTCGGGCTCATCACCATGATGAAGTTGATGCCCAGACCCTGCCACTCGACGACCCGCAGGTTGGCGACGGTGGCGGTGATCGGGCGGCCCAGGATCGACACGGTGATGCTGTCGCCGGGTTCGAGGCCCAGCTGGCGGCCCTCCTCGTCGATGAAGCTGACGAGCGGGGGGCCGTCGTAGTCGGGCGGCCACCATGCGCCCTCGGTCAGGACCGCGCCCTCGGGCGGGTCGACGGCGTAGGTGACGCCGCGGTCCCCGCGCAGGACCCAGGCGGCCTCGGGATCGATCTCGGCTTCGCCTGCGGGCACGCCCTCGAGCTCGGTGATCACACCGCGGAGCATCGGTGCCGTGTCGATGCGGCCGACGCCATCGATCTCGGCCAGCCGCTCCTGCACGGGGGCGAGCTGGTCGGGTTGGATGTCGACCAGGAAGAAGGCGGGCGCGCCGGCCGGGAGCTGCCGCGTGATCAGGCGCTGCATGTTGTGGTCGACCTGCCCGATGGCCGACAGGACGCCGAGGCCGAGGCCGAGCGCCATGACCACATCGACCGTGCCACCCGCCGGCGCGCCGATGGCGCCGAGCGCGAGCCGCAACGCGGGGCGGCGGCGGCCGAGGGGCCCACGCGCCAGCCGTGCTGCGCCGCGCGCCACCAGCCAGCCGACGGCGCGCAGCACCACCAGCGCTGCGGCGATGCCGGCGATGACCCAGACCGCGATCCTCGGCGCGCCCGAAAGCGCGGCGACGACCAGCCCGAACAGCAGCGTCAGCACGACCAGCGTGGCGAGCATCGAGGGGCGGGGCAGCGTGCCCTGCCCCGCGGCCTTGCCCTGCCCGCCGCCCTGGATGCGGAAGAGCTGCGCGGGTCGCACTTCGCGGAGCCAGCTCAGCGGCCAGAGCGCGAACAGGCCCGCCGTGAGCACGCCGTAGAGCGCGGCGACGGCCAGGGGCGCGGGATAGAGCGCAAATCGCGCAGGCACCGGCAGCGCCTCGGCGATCAGCGGTCCGGCGGCCAGGATACCGCCCGCGCCCGCCGCCACGCCCAGCACGATGCCGCCTAGTGCGATCACGCCCACCTGCATGAGGTAGGCCACAAAGACCGTGCCCGCGGGCGCACCCAGCGTGCGGAGCGCCGCGATGACCGGCACCTTGCGGGTGAGATAGCCGCGCACGGCCGCGCCCACGCCGACGCCGCCCACCACCAGCGCCGCCAGCCCGACAAGCACCAGAAACGCGCCGATACGCTCGACGAACCGCGCAACGCCCGGCGCGGCGTTGGCCCGGTCCCGCCAGCGCGCGCCGGCATCGGGAAACGCGTCGCCGAACGCCTCGCCCATCGCGGCCAGATCGGTGCCGGGCGGCGTGCGCAGGCGATACAGGGTTTCGAACAGCGTGCCCTGGCCCAACAGACCCGCGGCCTGCAGTCCCTCGGTCGCCACGATCACCCGCGGGCCCAGCGCCATGCCGCCGGCCGCGGCATCGGGTTCGCTTTTAAGCACCGTCTCGTAGCGAAAGGTCGCGGTGCCGAGGCGCAGGGTGTCGCCCGGCGACAGGCCCAGCCGCTCGACCAGCGCGCGCTCGGCGACCAGACCGTAGAGCCCGTCGCGCGGCGCCAACGCATCGTGCAGGTCGCGCCCGTCGGCCAACACGGCCGCGCCATACAGGGGATAGGCGCCATCGACGCCCTTGACCTGGACCAGCGCGTTCTCGGGCTCGGCGCCCTCGGTACGGACCATCGAGCGCAGATCGGCGACCTCGGAGACCGTCGCCGCGCGGTCCATCCACGCGCGCTCCTCGGCCGTCGCGGTGCGATAGGTCAGCGTCAGCGAGGCATCGCCGCCCAGGATCGTGCGCCCCTCGGCCGCCAGCCCCGCCTGGATCGCCGCGGTGATCGACCCCACAGCGGCGATCCCGGCGACGCCGAGCGCCAGACAGGCCAGGAAGACGCGAAAGCCGGCGAGCCCGCCGCGCAGCTCGCGCTGTGCAACACGCCAGGCAAAGCGCAGGGTAGCGGGCAGCGCGATCATGCCGCCTCGCCCGAGGCCGAAACCGCGACGCGGCGCTCCTGTCCCACGATCCGGCCGTCGGCCATCGACACCGTGCGCCCGCAGCGCGCCGCCAGTGCCGGTGCGTGGGTGACCAGCACCAGCGTCACCGCCTGCTCGGTCGACAGACCGAACAGCAGATCGACCACCGCCTCGCCCGTCTTGCCGTCCAGGTTGCCGGTCGGCTCGTCGGCGAGCAGCAGCTCGGGTCCCGGGGCCAGCGCGCGGGCCAGCGCGACGCGCTGCTGTTCGCCGCCCGACATCTGGGCGGGATAATGCCCCTCGCGGTGCGACAGACCGACCTGGTTGAGCAGCGTCGAGGCCCGGTCGAACGCATCGGCACGCCCCGCCAGCTCCAGCGGGGTCGCCACGTTCTCGATCGCCGTCATCGTCGGGATCAAATGGAACGCCTGGAACACCACGCCCAGCCGCTGTCGCCGCAGCCGCGCAAGCGCGTCCTCGTCCAGCCCGGTCAGCTCCTGGCCCAGCACATTGACCTTGCCGGCAGTCGCCCGCTCCAGCCCGCCCAGCACCATCAGCAGCGAGGATTTGCCCGAGCCCGATGGGCCCACGATCCCCACGCTTTCGCCCTGTGCGACATCGAGGTCGATCCCGCGCAGGATCTCGACATCGCCCGCCGGGCTTGCCAGGGTCAGGCCAACGTCCTCGAGCGAAATTAGAGTATCTGCCATGTCCGCCGCCGATCCGCTCCACCGCGTCACCGGCCCGCGATATGGCGCGCGCGGCGCTGCACGCAACCGCGCCGCGGTGAAAACGGTACTGGCCGTTTCCATAGCCGCCGCCGCAGCCCTGGGCCTGGACGGCCGCGCGAACGCTAAGGACGGGCTCCACGAAGGGCCCCGCATCGTGGCCATCGGCGACAGTCTCACCGCGGGCTACGGGCTGGAACAGGGCACCGGGTTCGTCCCGCAGCTCGACGCCTGGCTGGCCGAGCAGGGCCTGCCCGAGGCCGAGGTCGTGGACATGGGCGTCTCGGGCGACACCACGGCGGGCGGGCGCTCGCGCCTGGCCTGGGCGCTGGCCGACGGGGCCGACGCGGTGATCGTGGCCCTGGGCGGCAACGATCTGCTGCGCGGCATCCTGCCCGAGGCGAGCCGCGAGAACCTGGCCACCATGCTGACCGAGCTGGACGCGCAGGCGCTGCCGGTGCTGCTGGCCGGCATGCAGGCGCCGCTGAACTATGGACCCGAGTACAAGGAGGCGTTCGACGCGATGTATCCCGAGCTCGCGGCCAAGTACGACGCGATCCTGCATCCCTCGTTCCTGGCGGGGCTGGAGGATCGGCCCGAGCTGATCCAGCCCGACGGTCTGCACCCCAACGCCGAGGGCGTGCGCGTGATGGTCGAGGCGATCGGCCCGCGCGTGCTGGAACTGATCGCGCGCGTCGAGCCCGGGGCGCCGGCCGAGCGATGATCCGATGCTTTGTCGCATTCGGGCTGCCGCGCGAGGTGCGCTGGCGGCTGGAGGGGGCGCAGGCCGGCCTGCCCGTGGGCCGCGCCGTCCCGCCCGAAAACCTGCACGTCACCGTCGCGTTCCTGGGCGAGCTGCCGGGCCCGGCGGTCGACGACGTGCACTATGCGCTGTCCGATCTGGCGCTGCCGGGCTTCTCGATGGCGATGGATGGCGTGGGCCTGTTCGGCGGGCGCGCACCGACGTCGCTCTATGCGCGGGTCGTGCCGGACCCAGCGCTGGCGTATCTGCACCGCAAGGTGACGCAAGCGCTGCGCTCGGCCGGCGTGTCGCCCAAGGCCGGGCGCTACATACCCCACGCCACGCTGGCGCGCTTTTCCGCCGGGGGCCTGCGGGGCGAGGACGCCGAGGCCATCCAGCGCTTTGTTGCCAACCGTCTGTCGCTGAAGATCCCGGCCTTCGAGGTCGAGGCGCTCACCCTCTTCCGCTCGCGCCTGGGCAAAACGGCCCGCTACGAAGCGCTGGCGCACTATCCCCTGGCCACCGGGTACGCGGCGTATGCCGAACACGGCGCGGACGACCCGGCCGAGGCCGAGGGCCCCGGCGCCGGGTGACCGCGCGCCCGGCCAGGGGCACGCGGCGCCGCGCAGAGTTTCGCACAGGGCCGTAAGACGCGGCCCAGGCCGCTCAGCGCAACCGATCCAGTTCCCAGAACGGGCGCTCGGTCTCGGCCGCCGCCGTGGCGTCGTCCAGCCCGATGTCCTGCAGCATGCGCGCGTCCAAGCTGGCCAGCCGACGCCGCTCGGCCAGCGTACGCAGCCAACGCCGGACCGGCAGTCGCAGGGCGCCGAGCGAGACCGGGAAGGTGGCGATCGCAGTCGTTTTCATGGCAAGCTCCATCATCGATCCTGATCCAAACGCTTGAGACCATCGGCCTCGGTGATAAGATGGAGATCCTGTGCCTATAAGTGAAATGAATATTCTTGCAGCTACCCATCACAGGAAGCGATGATGATCCGTAACCTTGATCTGACGGCGCTGCGCAGCCTGGTCACGGTCGCCGACCTCGGCGGAATCACGAAGGCGGCCAACCGCTTAAACCTGACCCAATCGGCGGTTTCGATGCAGCTCAAGCGGCTGGAGGAGGGGCTGGGACAGCCGCTGCTGGACCGCACCGCCCGCACCGTGGCACTCACGCCCCAGGGCGAGCAGCTGCTCAGCTACGCGCGCCGCCTGCTCAGCCTCAACGACGAGGCGCTGGGGCGGCTGACGGCGGGCGAGTTCGAGGGCGAGGTCCGCTTCGGCGTGCCGGCCGACATCGTCTATCCGCACGTGCCCGCGATCCTGAAACGCTTTGACCGCGCGTTCCCGCGCATGCGTCTCAGCCTGATCAGCTCGAACACCCGCGAGCTGCGCGCGATGATGACCGAGGGCAAGGCGGACGTGATCCTGACGACCGAGAGCACGCGCGATCCCGGCGGCATCACGCTGTCGGCCCAGCGGCTGGTCTGGATCGGCGCGCCGGGCGGCTCGGCCGCGCGCCAGCGACCGCTGCGGCTGGCCTTCGAGCAGGCCTGCATTTTTCGCCACTGGGCACAGCAGGCGCTCGACGATGCCGGCATCCCCTGGGAGATGGCGGTCGACACGGGCTCGACCCGTACTGTCGAGGCCTCGGTGTCGGCCGACCTGACGGTGCACGTGCTGCTCGAAAACGCGGTAACGGCGCAGTTCGAGAAGATCGACCCCAGCCTCGGCCTGCCGCCGCTGCCGCAGACCAAGGTCAACCTCTACCGCGCACCCACCGCCGCGGGCGCGCCGATCGAGGCGCTGATCGATATCATCTGCGAAATCTACGGCGTGCGCGAGAGGAGCCGGGTCGCCTGAACGCCCGGTCGGGGCACGCTCAGGGCACCAGCACCACTTTGCCCGTCGCCTCGCGGCTGGTCAGCAGGCGCAGCGCGTCGTTCGCCTCGGCCAGGGGTATGATGTGGCTGACCGAGGGTTTGATCCGCCCCTCGCCGTACCACGCCAACAGCACGCGGAAGCTGTCGGCCAGCACCTGGGGCCGGAACTTGTAGTAGGCGCCCCAGTAAAACCCGATGACATCGAGGTTTTTCACCAGCAGGATGTTGGCGGGGATCTGCGGCACCTCGCCGCTGGCAAAGCCGATGGGCAGCAGCCGCGCCTCGGGGTTCGAGGCCCGCAGCGCCGCGCGCCACTGTTCGCCGCCGACGGGATCGTACACGACGTCGGCGCCGCCTAGCGCCTTGACCGCCGCGCGCAGATCCGCCGTCTCGCTGTCGATCAGATGGTGTGCACCCTTGGCGCGGGCCAGCGCCAGCCGCTCGGGCCCGCGGGCCGAGGCGATCACCTCGGCGCCCATCAGCGCGCCGATCTCCACCGCCGTCAGCCCTACGCCGCCGGCCGCGCCCAGCACCAGCAGCCGCTCGCCCGGCGCCAGCCGCGCCCGGTGGCCGAGCGCCACGTGGCTGGTGCCATAGGCGACCTGCAAGGCCGCCGCATCGGTCGCCGACATCGCATCGGGGATCGCCACGCAGGTGGATAACGGCGCCGTCGCATACTCGGCAAAGCCACCGTTGCCGGGCAGGGCCGCCACCCGCGTGCCCGGGGCCAGACCGTCGGGGTTACTGGGGCCCAGCGCCTCGACGACGCCCGCAACCTCGAGCCCGGGCGCAAAAGGCGGCGGCGGCGTCTCCTGATAGGTGCCCTTAACCATCAGCGTGTCGGCAAAGTTCACCCCGCAGGCCTCGACCCGGATCAGGGCCTCGCCGGGGCCGGGGACCGGCACCTCCAGCCTGTCCTCCCGCAGCGCCGCCCCGGTCTCGTGCACCCGCATCGCCCGCATCGCGTCCTCCCGGTTCCCTCGCGCAGCCGCCTCCGCAGGGTGCCCGAGCGGGCGACAGCGCCCCGCGCCTAGCCGATGTCGAGCGCGACGGGAAGACAGGCCCCGGGGAAAGAGAGCAACGGACAGAGAGGGCGACGGGCAGACACGGCGTGGACCTTCGGCGCTGCCCCACCCGCGCCACGATTGATTCACCGGATACGTCCGTGCAGGCCGCCGCGACCGTCCCAATATCTGTCTTGGTTCGAAGCAACTGCCCTTTAATGTCTGACGGCTTGTAACCAGGGGTTGTGCCATTTTCGGCAGCATCCACTGCTGCGTGCAGTTCTCGTCGTCGGACCCTCGCATTCGCAGCATGAACACGAAAAGGCGTTGGCCTTGCGATTAACCATGGGCTATATCCCTTTCAGCGATCTTGGGGATCGTGTAATGACGTGGGGGTACCAATGCTTCGACCTGGCGTAGCCGCGGCGGCATTCACAGCGGCGGCGTTGGCGGCGACCAGCGCGCCGGCTGCGATCATCACTTTCTTCGCCGAGGATCTGGCCCCAGGGGCTGGCATTCCGGCGGCGTTGGCGACCGAGCAGACCAACTTCACCAACGCGATCTCGGGCAGCACCGGGATTGAGGATTTCGAGGGCGTGGCGCCCGGCACCACCGTGCCGTTCGCGCTGTCGTTTCCGGGGACCGACGATTTCATCTCGGCGACGCTGAACGGTGGTGGGGCGACCGTTCTCGATACGCCGACGACGGGGGATCAGTCGGGCATCTCGGGCACCAACTTCCTGCAGACGACCGCTGCGAACACCTCGGGGTTTACGATCGACTTCTCGAGCCCGATCTCCGGCCTTAGCTTCTTCGGCACCGACATCGGCGACATCGGCGCCAGCCTGACCTTGAGGCTGACGTCCTTTGGCGGCGGCACCGTCGACGTGGCCGTCGGCAACACCGTTGGCGGCCCGAGCGGCTCGCTGCTGTTCTTCGGCTTCTTCGACGACATGGACAGCTACACCTCGGTGCAGTTCATCACCGACGTGGCCATCAACGACGACTTCGGGTTCGACGATTTCACCATTGTCGACAGCGAGGCTGTGCGCACGATCATCCCGCTGCCTGCCTCGGCCTTTATGCTGATCGGCGCCGTTGCCGGCCTGGGCCTGATCCGTCGCGTCACAGCCTGATCACGCTCACACTCCTTCGAAGCGGCGCCCGGCGGGCGCCGTTTTCGTTTGTGGGCCCGGGCACGGCCCCCTGCGGCGCGAGGGACTGCGCCTGCAGCCCGGCGGGCCCTGATCCGTGCCGCTCGTCTCGCCGCCCGGCCTGTCGCCTGTGGGCAACGGGCCGCCTCCCGGCGCGCGGCGCGCTTGCCGAACGCCGGCCCGTGCCTCATCTGACGGCCACGCAGAACCCGGACAAGGCGCCGCCCCATGCAGCTTCGCAACATCGCGATCATCGCCCACGTCGACCACGGCAAGACCACGCTGGTCGACGCGCTGCTGAAACAGTCCGGCGCCTTCCGCGACAACCAGGCCGTGGCCGAGCGCGCCATGGACAGCAACGATCTGGAGCGTGAGCGCGGCATCACGATCCTGGCCAAGGCGACCTCGGTCGAATGGCAGGGCAGCCGCATCAACATCGTCGACACGCCGGGCCACGCCGACTTTGG
>JBCCMW010000012.1:0-25625 GCA_039026175.1 Pseudomonadota bacterium | reverse complement strand
GCTGCTGGAACAGAACCAGGTGATCCACCCGCACCCGTACTTCCGGCTGTTCGCGACCGCCAATACGGTGGGTCTGGGCGACACCACGGGGCTGTACCACGGCACCCAGCAGATCAACCAGGGCCAGATGGACCGCTGGTCCATCGTCACCACGCTAAACTACCTGCCCCACGACGCCGAGGTGGCGATCGTGCTGGCCAAGTGCGCCAACTATGGCGAGGACGAGGACCGGATCATCGCGCGCATGGTGACGGTGGCGGATCTCACGCGGAACGCCTTTATGAACGGCGATCTGTCAACGGTCATGTCGCCCCGCACGGTCATCGCCTGGGCCCAGAACGCCGAGATCTTCGGCGGCGACATCGGCTTCGCGTTTCGGGTCACGTTCCTGAACAAGTGCGACGAGTTGGAGCGCCAGCTGGTGGCCGAGATCTACCAGAAGTGCTTTCAGAAGGAGCTGCCCGAGAGCGCAGCGTCCGTCTCGCTCGGCTGATTGCGCCGATTTGCGCTGGGACGGGCGACCGATTGACGCCGTCGTCAGGCGGTCGCGCCCGCTGACGGCCCGGCCGCCCGCATCATATGCTTCCCGCATGGGGAGAGAGGGCAGCACAGGCGAGGCGTCGGCCCGATTGGCGCACCCGCGGCGACCCGCGCGCTGGATCGCTTGCGCCATGGGCATCGTGCGGAGCGACGCGCGGCCGCGCAGCAGGGACCGCATCCAGGGTTTATGGCGGCGGGAAGGTGCGCGCGGCAGGCGCCCGGGTCCGACGATCCGACCTTTGGGCACTACCGCATTTTGGAAACATCTCCCATTTTTGCGAGGCGAGCCGCGGTCAGCCCCTGCTGCCAGCCAGCCCCTGCCAACGATGGAGGCTTGAGGTGTCGCTGCCACCGCCGCTCTGGATGCTGGATTTCGACGTGCCCTGGAAGACGCGCGCCATGGCGTTCCGCCTGTTGCGCGTGCGCATCCGCAAGACGTGGATGAAGGTCGACCCGTTCATGGTGCTGACCTTCGTGGCGATCATGGTGCTGTTGCGCATCGCCTACCGCTCGACCGGGCTGGAGGTGAGCGTCGCCAACCTGCTGGCGGGCGAGGCGATGATGTTCCTGGCCTTGATCGCGGGGCTTGGCGCGCTGACCAAGCGCAACGACCGGCGCGAGGGCCGGGTGGCCGAGCGGGGCCTGCGCATGCACGGCTATCGGCTGACACGTCCCGGCCGGCTGGAGCCGCTGATCGGCCAGCGCTGAGCGTGTCTGCCCACGCGCCGCCGGGGTCACGGGTCCCGGCGCGGCGCGATGCATGTTGCGCCGCAGCGGCAAACGGGGCGAAATGGCGGGACGGGCCCGGCGGCGCTATTTCCGCGGGGCCGACCCGCAGGCCCCTGGACACGCGATGATCAAGAAGCCCGACAACCCCGCCGAGCCGTTCAAGAAGGCGCTGGCCGAAGCGACGCGCGCCCTGGCCGCCGAGGGCGAACTGGAGATCAGCTATTCGGCCGACCCGCCCGGACGCACCAACAGCGGCATGCGCCTGCCCCAGGTCAGCCGCCGGCTGACCCGCCAGGAGGTGATGCTGGCCCGCGGCACGGCCGACGCCTATGCGCTCCGCGAGCGCTTCCACTCGCCGGTGTGCCATGCCCACTATGCGCCCCAGGGCGAGATGGCCCGCGCCATCTTCGACGCGCTGGAGGACGCGCGCTGCGAGGCGATCGGCGCGCGCGCCATGCCCGGTGTCGGCGACAACCTGGACGCTCGCTTGGCGCACCATGCCGAACAGCGCGGCTACGGCGCCATGCGCTCGACCGACCAGGCCCCGATGGCCGAAGCGGCCGGCTTTCTGATGCGCGAGCACCTGACCGGGCGCACCCCGTCGGGCGGCTCGGAGAACGTGCTGGAACTTTGGCGCGACTTCTTCGACCGGCAGCTCGGCGACGAAAACCTGCCCAACACCGGCACCGATCTCGAAGACCAGGCCGCCTTTGCCCGGCGCTGCTGGAAGATCATCGAGGACCTCGGCTACGGCGACCAGCTTGGCGACGACCCAGACGAACAGGGCACCGAAGACGAGCCCGCCGAGGACGAGACGCCCGAAGAGGAGCCCGAGAACGACAGCGGCGACGACGCCGGCGACGAGAGCGAGGCGGACGAGGATCAGCCGAGCGAGGAGACCGAGGGCGAGCGCCAGCAGCAGACCCGCCAGGCCGACCTCTCGCTGGACGACCGCGACAGCGACGAGCAGGAGATCGAGGTCGAGGACGCCGACCAGGGCGATCCCCCGCCCGAGGATCGCGGCCCCCGCCCGCCGTCCGATGCCGACCCCGCCTATCGCATCTTCACCCCCGCGTTCGACGAGATCGTGTCGGCCGAGGAGCTGGCCGACCCGCCCGAGCTGGAGCGACTGCGCGGCTACCTGGACAAGCAGCTCGAAAACCTCAAGGGCGCCGTGTCGCGCCTGGCCAACCGGCTGCAGCGCCGCCTACAGGCCCAGCAGAACCGGTCGTGGGAGTTCGACCGCGAGGAGGGGATCCTGGACGCCGGCCGCCTGGCCCGAGTCGTGGCCCAGCCGATGACCCCGCTCAGCTTCAAGATCGAGAAGGACACCGAGTTCCGCGACACCGTGGTCACGCTGCTGATCGACAACTCGGGCTCGATGCGCGGCAAGCCGATCATCACCGCCGCGACCGTGGCCGACATCCTGGCCCGCACGCTGGAGCGCTGTTCCGTCAAGGTCGAGATCCTGGGCTTCACCACCCGCGCCTGGAAGGGCGGCGAGAGCCGCGAGAAGTGGCTGGCCGACGGGCGCACGCCGCTGCCGGGGCGGCTGAACGATCTGCGCCACATCATCTACAAGGCGGCCGACGCGCCCTGGCGCCGGGCACGCCGTAACCTCGGCCTGATGATGCGCGAGGGGCTGTTGAAGGAGAACATCGACGGCGAGGCGCTGGAATGGGCGCACCGCCGCCTGGTCGGCCGGCCCGAGCAGCGGCGCATCCTGGTGGTGATCTCGGACGGCGCGCCGGTCGACGACAGCACCCTGTCGGCCAACCCGTCGACGTACCTGGAACGCCACCTCCGCGACGTGATCGCCATGATCGAGCGGCGCGGCGCGGTCGAACTGCTGGCCATCGGGATCTGCCACGACGTGACGCGCTACTACAGCCGCGCCGTGACCCTGACCGACGCCGAACAGCTGGCCGGCACGATCACCGAACAGCTCGCCGCGATGTTCGAAAGCGACGCCCGCACCCGCGACCGCGCCACCCGCCGCGCCGGCCGCGGCCGCCGCCGCGCCGCCTAGCCGGCCCCAATCGGGTCGAGAGGCGCCATCCGCGGCCTCGCCAGCAAGCGCCGGTGCCGCCTCTCGGCGCCAAGCGCCGGGGCGGCCTCGGCGCCATGCCCTGGGGCGTCTCCTCGGCGCCAAGCGCCGGGGCGGCCTCTCGGCGCCAAGCGCCGGGGCGGCTCAGTCCAGCAGGTTTCGCCGCCGGCGCTGGCGAAAGGTCAACCAGAGCGCCCCGAACAGCAGTGCGACGCCCAGGAAGAACAGGAAGGCCGGCGCTTCCAGCACCGGCTGCACGATGTAGATCCACACCGACGGGTCCAGATAGCGCGTCACGGCGGGCTCGAACAGGAGCAGGCTCTCGCGGTCCAGACTGGCCCAGAGCGCGCCGAGCGCCTGGGGCGCAAAGGTCCCCGTCTCTGCTGCGCGCAAGCCATCCCGGCCCAACAGACCCACCGCGACGATGGCGAACAGAACGGCGACGATGCGCAGCATAGGCTCCCCCAACGGACCGGCCGCGCACCCTACGCTCGCACCGTCCCGGCATAAAGCCCCACACCCTCCCGCCGGGGATGCACCTGTGCGCCCAGGCCCGGAACTGCCAAACCGCAGCATCCGGCGCCGACGCCCACCACCCCCGAGTGTCGCAACCCGGCACGGGGCGCCCGCCCCCGGGAGCACCCGACGCCGCGTCTCTGCCGCGAGGCGCCGGCCTCCCCGCGCCCCGCGCTGACTCCCTGATCTCACCCGGTCCCACGCCCTGGGACCCGCCCCGCAGACGGCACATCAAGTGTCCGACAACAGGGGCCCAAGCCGTCGTTTGCGCCTGCGCGTATTCCGGCAATCGGGGCCGTCATCGCGTGCCCGGCAGCCAACCCCGCGCGCGCGATGCCCTTCTGCGCGGCCTGGCGGCCAGTTGTTTTGCCCCTTGCCTGCGGCTAGGGTCCCCGCCCACGGAAGGGTGGCCGAGTGGTCGAAGGCGCACGCCTGGAAAGCGTGTATACGGGCAACCGTATCGCGGGTTCGAATCCCGCTCCTTCCGCCATGCAGCCGCTCGACGCCGTTCGCCGGCCGCCTGCAGGCCGATTTGGTCGTGTCCCCGGAAAGGGTGTGGCGGGGCCGGTGCGCGGCGCGGCTTGGCGCTGATCGGGGCGGCGTCGGCGATGCGCGCGGGCGTCTGCAGCGACATGTCGCGGCGGGCGACGGCCCAGGCGTCGCCGGTCTCGGGCATGGGTGCACCAACGCGGCGCCGGTCGCCGCTGCCGCCCCGAGCGCTGTCAGCCGCTCGGCCGCATAGGCAAGCATGTCGGGCATGGGGTCGGCGGCGGCGGGGGTCTCGACCGGCTGGATAAAGGCCAGCCTGTCATCGGTCTTCGTCGTTTCAGGTCTCGCACCCGAAACCTGCTCGGGGAGACCGCGATGGCCGACACCGTCGCCGCCGACGGCGCACGGCCGGCCCCGACACCACGTCCCGGCACCCGGCCTGCAGTGGGGAGCGTGACATCGTTTCCGCCACGCAGGCGAGCGGGAGGGGTTGTGGGAACTTGATCGCCTGGTGGGCGTCATGTATCCGCAACGGACCAGCGAACGGGTCGCGAGACCGTCTGAGCGAGATCTTCTGAGCGACTATGTGGGGCGTGGTGAGGGTGGTTCTCGCCGCGCCGGTTTTGCTGGGTGCCGTCCTTGGATCACACCGCAACCGACCTCGGCCTCTACGACCCGACGCGCGAGCACAGCGCGTGCGGCGTGGGGTTCTTGACGCGCAAGGACGGCCGTCAGACGCGCGATTTGCTCGACAAGGGGCACGAGGCCTTGTGCGCTGTCCCGCATCGGGGCGGCATGTCGTCCGAGGGAGTGGGCGACGGGGCCGGCGTCTCGGTCGATCTGTCGGTTGCGTTCTTCGAGAAGCTGACCGGCCGGACGCTGGAGACCGGTGGCTTCGGGGTCGGCAACTTCTTCATGCCCAACGACCCGGCGGCGCACCGGCTGGCGATCGACATGATGACCGCGGCACTGGCCGAGACCGGTTTCGACATCCTGCTCACACGCGACCTGCCGGTCGACCCGTCGGCCATCGCGCCGCGCAGCGCGGGCTATCAGCTGCCGATCCGGCAATGGGTCTTTGCGGCGCCGCCGGGCCTGCGCGGCGAGGCGCTGGACGCGCGGATCTATCGCTGCCTGCTGGAGATCGAGGCGCGGGCCTACACCGACCCGGCGTTGGACGGGCTCTATCCGCTGTCGATCTCCGCCCGTCTGCAGACCTTCAAGGGTCGCCTCAACTCTTGGGAGATCTTGCCCTATTTTCGCGATCTCTCGGACCCGGACCACGCGGTCCACACGATGTATTTTCACACGCGCTTCTCCACCAACACGGACCCGCATCCGTCGATGGCGCAGCCGTTCCGGCTGATGGCGCACAATGGCGAGCTCAACACCGACAAGAAGAACCGGCTGAGCGAGGCCGCGGTCGCGCTGGCCCGCAACCGCACGATCGTGCGTCCCAAGGGCCAGTCCGACAGTTGCCGTTTCGACCAGACGCTCTGTGGCCGCGTGTTCGAGGACGGGCGCGATCTGGTGACGGCGGTGGTGTCGATGATGCCGCCGGCGTGGGAGAACGACGAGCGCTACTCGCCCCAGGTGCGGGCGATGCTGGAGTACTTTTCGCTCAACGAGGAAAAGAACGACGGGCCCGCGGCGCTGATCTTCGGGGACGGCAACATCATCGGCGCCCGGTTGGATCGTCTCGGCCTGCGCCCGCTGCGAACGGTCGAGACCGCGACCTATCTGGCCGTCATGTCGGAGGCCGGGCAGGTGAGCTTCCCGCCCGAGAGCGTCATTCGCCGCGGCCGCGTCGAGGCCGGCGGGATGATCTATTACGACCATCGCGAGGGCCGGATCTACGAGACGACCGAAGCGCTGGAGAAGCTGGCCGAACGGGCCGATTACTCGGCGCTTCTGGCCGCCGCGCAGGTGCGCATCGACGATCTGCCCGAGGCGAACGAGGATCCGAAGACCGCGGCGGGGCGCTACAACGGCGATCTCGTCCGTCCTGCGCGCTATGTGGCCTACACCCACAATCAGGAGAGTTTTAAGTTCCTGATGGACCCGATGCTGCAGACCGGGGTCGAGAAGGTCTCGGCCATGGGCTACGGCAACGCCATCAACGCGCTGTCCGACAACGAGGGCGGCGTCGCCAAGTATTTCAGCCAGCGCTTTGCCCAGGTCACCAACCCCCCGCTCGACTCGATCCGCGAGGCCGACGGCATGACCCTGCGCGTGGCGCTGGGCGAGAAGCCGCACAACGGCACCTCGCGCAGCCGTCAGATCATGGTGCACTCGCCGATCCTGCGCATGGCCGACATGCTGAAGATCCGCGCGCAGCACGAGACGCCCTGGGAACGGTTCGACATTCTGTACACGCCCGTCTTTGGCGATCCCGCCGCCAACGAGGCGGCGCTGGTCGAGGCGATCGATGCGGTGGCCAACCAGGTCGTCGCCTTTGCGCAGAACGTGGGCGGCATCGCGATCCTGACGGACCGCCATATCGCCCGCGACCGTGCGACGATGCCGATGACACTCGCTGTCTCGGCCATCAATCAGCGGCTGATCGAGGAGGGTTTGCGCCTCAAGCTCTCGCTGATCGTCGAGAGCGGGCAGATCGCGTCGTCGCACCACATCGCCTGTGCGCTGGGCTTCGGTGCGGCCGCGGTCTATGCGCTGGGCGTGCGGCTGCGGGCCGAGGAGCTTTTCGGCGACGACGCGGGTGTCGCGTTCGGCAAGTTCAAGAAGGCGGCCGAGAAAGCCCTGATGAAGACCATGGGCAAGGTCGGGCTCTGCACGGTCGAGAGTTATTCGGGCGGCGAGTTCTTCGAGCCGAATTTCCTCGACACCGACGACCCGGTGTTCCGCCGCTATCTGCCGAACATGAAGACGCCGGTCGGCGGTGTGCGCTTTGCCACGGTCGCACAGTCGGTCGCCGACTGGCACGAGCGCGCGCTCCGCGTCGAGTCCGAGAGCGATGTGCCGATCCTGGGCCTGTTCAAGGAACGCTCGGAGGGGGCAGGCCACTCCTACGGCACCACCGCGGTGCGCGGCTTCGTCGACATGACCGAGGAGAAGATCAGCTTTGCCGAGGCGGAGGGCGAGACCGACCCGTTCCGGCTGCTCACGCTGCGCCAGATGGACGACGCGTTCGGCATCGACGACACCGGCTACGTGAACACCAGCTTCGAGAAGCTGACGACCGAGCAGATCGACCGGTTTCAGATCACCTCGGGCTATCGCGCCTTTAGCCGCATGATGGCCGACGAACGGGCCCGCCGCCCGGCGGCGCTGCGCGACGTGCTCGCCTTCCCGGCAGATATCACATTTCTGGACAGTGTGGCCGACATCAAGCGCGAGATGATGCTGTTCAATCGCGCGGGCAACAACGACTTCGTCATCCGCGGTGTGGACTGCAAGCGACTGGCGGCGGGGCAGTACCTGCTGCACCTGACCGGGCCAAAGGCGCGCGAGATGTGGCGGCTGGACGCGCTGGCACAGACGCTGATCGAACGCTTCGGCGCCGATATCCACGGTCATTGGCTCGAGGCCGGGGGCCTGCGCATCGAGGCCGTGGGCTGGGCCGAGGATTACCTATCGCGCCTTCGCCCCGCGCCCGAGAGGATCGAGCTGTCCGCGGTCGAACCCGCCTCGGCCATCACGCCGCGCCTCGCCTCGGGGGCGATGTCGCACGGCGCGCTGGTTGCCACGGCGCACGAGGCCGTCGCCCATGGCACCAACATGGTCGGCGGCATGTCGAACTCGGGCGAGGGCGGCGAGCACATCAGCCGCTACGGCACCATCCGCGCGAGCCGCATCAAGCAGTTCGCCTCGGGCCGCTTCGGCGTGTGGGCCGGCTACCTGGCCGATCCCAACCTCGAAGAGCTTGAGATCAAGATCGGTCAGGGCGCCAAGCCTGGCGAGGGCGGGCAGCTGCCGGCGCCCAAGGTCACGGTCGAGATCGCGGCGGCGCGCGGCGGCACGCCCGGGGTCGAACTGGTGTCGCCCCCGCCCCATCACGACACCTACTCGATCGAGGATCTCGGCCAGTTGATCCACGACTGCAAGGCGGCGCGCGTGTGCGTGGTCGTCAAGCTCGTCAGCTCCGAAGGGATCGGCACCATCGCCGTCGGCGTGGCCAAAGCCGGCGCGGACGTGATCAACGTCGCGGGCAACACGGGCGGCACCGGCGCCGCCTCGGTCACCTCGCTCAAGTACACCGGTCGCGCGGCCGAGATCGGGATCGCCGAGGTGCACCAGGCGCTCTGCGCCAACGGCATCCGCCAGAAGGTCTGGCTGCGCTGTTCCGGGGCGATGCAGACCGGCTCGGACGTCGTTAAGGCGGCGCTGCTGGGCGGCGACAGCTTCGAATTCGGGACCACCGCGCTGATGATGCTGAAGTGCGTCATGGCCAAGAACTGCAACATCAAGTGTCCGGCCGGACTGACCACCAACGCCGAGGCCTTCGACGGCGATCCCCGGGCGCTGGCGCAGTATCTGTTGAACATCGCGCACGAGGTGCGGGAGATCCTGGCCCGGCTCGGTCTCGCCAGCCTGGCCGAGGCACGCGGGCGGTCGGACCTGCTGCATCTGCTCGACCACCCGGCGTCGGTCGGGCAGTTGAACCTGCGCGCGATGCTGACCCGCGTGCCCGAGAACACGGTCGACGACCCGGTGTATCTGGAGCGCGACTATGCGATCGACGATGTGCTGATCGAGCAGGTGACCGAACGGATCCTGATCGAGGGCGAGGTCTGCGTCGCGCTGCGCCCCAATGCGCCGCTCAACAACCGGAACAAATCGGTCGGCGGCCAGCTCGCCGTCGATCTGGAGCGGGCTCTGAACCACGGCCGAGCCGGAGGGCCGATGCCGCCTGCCGCGCTGCAGGATGGTCGCGGGCGGCGCTATCTGGACCGCGGCACCGTCCAGGTCGCCACGCACGGCTCGGCCGGGCAGAGCTTTGCCGCCTTCTGCAACGACGGCATGGTGATGGAGCACACCGGCACCTGCAACGACGGTGTCGGCAAGGGCGCCTGCGGCGGCGAGATCATCGTGCGCGCCCCGGCCGGGGGCGGCCAGGGCCACGGCGAGAACGTGTTGATCGGCAATTTCGCCCTGTTCGGCGCGACCGGAGGACGGCTGTTCGTCGAGGGGCAGGCGGGCGACCGCTTCGCCGTGCGCAACTCGGGCGCCACCGCAGTGGTCGAGGGCGTCGGCGATTTTTGCGCCGAGTACATGACCAACGGCGCGGTGCTGAACCTGGGCGGCTTTTCCAAGGGGTTCGGCAACGGCATGTCGGGCGGGTTCGCCTATCAGTACGATCCCGAGGGTCTGCTGCCCGACATGATCAGCCGCGACAGCGTGCTCATGGGCACGTTGGGCGATGGCAGCGCCCAGGCCGACATCCACGGCGATGCCGTGCACCAGTTGCTGCACTGGCACCATGACGCCACCCGCTCGCGCCGCGCCGCCGCGCTGTTGGAGCGGTGGGACGATGCCCGCCAGCACATCGCGTGGGTGATGCCGCGCGCGCTGCTGCAGTATCAGGACGCCGACGAGATCCTGGCAGGCCGCACCCGCAAGGAGCTGGTCGAGGAGCTGGCGACCGCGATGGCCGCGCATCAGATCGCCGAACTGAAGGCCGCCTGGAAAGCCGGCAAGCCGGTGCACCAGGGCGCGGTCCCGGCCTACGGCGAGATGGACACCGCCGAGATGTTCCGCCTGCTCAACAGCTACACGGTGCTGGAGATGGCGCAGGCCCTGGTCGCCAAGCGCGGTGCCAAGGACCGGCTCGGCCGGGACAAGATGGCACGCAACCTGGTGCTGACCGAGGATTTCAGCCTGATGGCGGCGCTCGCCAAGCACGCGCGTACGGCCATCGCCGACTATGACGACCGCGCGCTGGCCACGCTGGTCGCGGACAAGCGGCTGAGGGACTTCAAGCGCGCGCTCAGCCTGCGCAACATCCTGTCGATGGACAGCCCCGGCACCTATGCCTGGGTCATGCATCAGGACGCCAAGAACCGCACGGCATTGGGTGTGGTTCCCAGCTTCGACGAGCTGTTTGTCCGGAACGCTCTGCCCGATCTGCTGTCCCGCACCGCTGCGGAGTGAGCCCGATGAACGTGCCCTACATCCCCGACGACGCGCCCTTCTCCGGCGACCAGCGCGCCTGGCTGGCCGGGTTCCTGGCCGGGCTGCATTCGCGCAAGGCGATGGAGGCGGCGAGCGCTGCAGTGGCGCCCGCGGTCGAGGCGGTCAAGCCCAAGGCGATCGAGATCCTGTTCGGCACCCAGACCGGCAACGCGGCCGCTGTGGCCGAGGACGCCGCTGCGCTGGCCCGCACCCGCGGCTATGCGCCCCGCGTCGCCGATATGAACGACATGGACATGGACCGCCTTGCCGCGGCCGAGAACCTGCTGGTCGTCGTTTCGACCTATGGCGAGGGCGAGATGCCCGACAACGGACAGCTGTTCTGGGACGCCCTGTCGGCGCCCACGGCGCCCCGGCTCGAAAACCTGAACTACGGCGTGCTGGCGCTCGGCGACACGAGCTACGAGCATTTCTGCCAGGCCGGCAAGCTGATCGACATGCGGATGGAACAGCTCGGCGCGCGCCGCATCCTGGCCCGCGTGGACTGCGACGTCGATTTCGAGGAGCCCTCGAGCGCCTGGCTGGACAGCGCGCTGCCGCAGGTCGAGGCGGGCGCTGTCGCGGCCGTGGCCCGGGCGGTACCGGCGAAAGCGCCGGCCAAGACCCAATGGTCGCGCAAGAACCCCTACCCCGCCACGGTGATCGACAACCGCATCCTGTCGGGTCCGAAGTCGGCCAAGGAGATCCGCCACATCGCCTTCGACCTTGCCGACAGCGGTCTTAGCTACGAGCCGGGCGATGCGCTGAACGTGATGCCGCTGAATGCGCCCGACCTGGTCGAGGCCTTCCTCCGGCGTCTGGGCGCCAGCGCCGACATTGCCGTACCGGGCAAGGATCGCCCGCTCGGCGAGCTGCTGACCGGCGGGCTCGAAATCACCACACCGTCCAAAGACCTGATCGCAGGCGTCGAGGCGCGCGTCGGGCACGACGAGCTCAGCCACGTCGTCGGCAGCGGCGACAAGGAGGCGCTGGATGCGTTCCTGTGGGGCAAGGACACGCTCGACCTCCTAAACCTCGACCCGGGCGTCAGCTTCGACCCGGTCGAGCTTGTGGGTTGGCTGAAACCTCTGCAGCACCGCGCCTATTCGATCTCGTCCAGCCCGCGCGCCCATCCCGGCGAGGTGCACCTGACCGTTGCGGCCGTACGCTGGATGGCCGGCGGGCGGCTCCATCGCGGCGTTTGCTCGACGTTCCTCGCCGATCATGTGCCCGAAGGGACGGCGGCGGGCGTCTTCATGACCGCCAACAAGAGCTTCCGCATTCCCGAGGACGACGGCGTGCCGATGATCATGGTCGGGCCCGGCACCGGCATCGCCCCGTTCCGTGCCTTCCTCGAGGAGCGGCGCGCGCGGGGGGCGAGCGGCACCAACTGGCTGTTCTTCGGCGATCAGCACCGCGAGAGCGATTTCATCTACGAGCACGAGATCGCCGAGATGAGCGCCACCGGCCTGCTGACCCGGCTCGACCTCGCGTTCTCGCGCGACCAGGCCGAAAAGGTCTATGTGCAGAACCGCATGCACCAGAACGGCAAGGCGCTTTATGCCATGCTCCAGGAGGGCGGCCATTTCTACGTCTGCGGCGATGCCACGCGCATGGCCCGCGATGTGGACGATGCCCTGCACGCGATCATCCAGACCCAGGGCGGCATGACCCCCGAGGCGGCAACCGACTACGTCAACCGCCTCAAGCGCGCCAAGCGCTATGTGCGGGACGTCTACTGAGGGGCAGCCTCGGCCGTGCCCGACCGACGCGACGGCCACCGTGCCCACTGCCGCTGCCTCGGCCGCGCGCGCGGGACCCTGCCCGAGACGCGGGCCGAACTGGCGGCGGCGGCCGCGCTGACGCCGCTGGATCCCGATCTGCAGATGCTGGGCATGGTCGGCACCGGGCTGGAAGACGCGCTGATCTCGACGCGCAGTGCCGGGGCGCTGGTGATGGGCCGCGGCGGCTATGGCCCGCTGCAGCTCTGCGGCACGCCGCTGCGCCTGCTGCGTCGGCGGGTGAACCTGCGGGTGGCAGCCGGCGCACGCGTGGCAGTGGCCCGCGCTGCCGGCGGCCATCCCGAGCCCGCGCGCGGCGCGCTGGTCGTGTTCGACGCGGCGGGCCGGGTGGCGCACCGGATTCAATACCAAGCCGGCCCCGACGAGGCCCTGGCCTGCAGTCTCGACCGCGCCGACACAGCCGACCCGTGCGAGCCCGGAACCGGCATCGGAACCGGCATTGGCGCCGCGGACGAGGCCGAGGACCGCCTTGGCGGCACACCGCCGCCGGCGCCGGGCTGCAACGTGATCCCGCTGCAGGCGATACGGGCTGCGCGGGCGCGGTGGGACGACAGCGGCCTTGCCCATCACCTCGACGATGCGCTCGCCGACGGTGGGAGGCTTCGCCACGGCTGTCTGGCCCATGTCGGTGCCGGACGGTCACGGCGCGTTCAAGCCGGCATGCTGCGCTCGTTCTTCGCCTGCCTGGCGGAGCGGATGATCTCGTTCGCCCGCGCCGTGCCGGCCAGCGGGCTGATGCAGTTCGATATCGGTCCGATCCGCGGACTTTCCGAAACGGGATCGATCCTGCTGGCGCAAACCGATAATGGCGCCTTCAGTCTGGATCTCGACCATCTCGGCTCGGCCTGGGTGGTCCGGGTCAAAGGCGCCATGGCGCTGGAGCTCTACAGTCGCGACCGACAGTCACTGGCCATCTGCCACGCCGACCCCTCGCAGGACCCTGGCACCTGGAACGACATCATGACCTGCTTCCCAGCCGCCTAACCCCGGAACGCGGTGTCCGAGCCGGCCGCGCGTGGGGCCGCCGGCATGGCGCCGCGCGCGGGCGGCGGTGATGTTGGCGGCGCCGGGCAGGTATGGGGAGCGCGTGGACAGGGCGCCGAACCGGGCGCGAGTGGCGACGACGAGCGGACGGGAGCCTGTCCCAAAATGGGGTCGGCGCGCGGGTCGGACGGGCGAGATTGGGCTGGCTCCGGCGGTAGGATTCGAACCTACGACCTGCCGATTAACAGTCGGATGCTCTACCGCTGAGCTACGCCGGTTCGGGCCTGGACCGCGGCACCCCGTGCCGCGGCGCGCGTACCTAGCGGCGGGGTGGTGACGATGTCAAGGAGAGCCGCCGATCCGCGACCGGCTGTAGGCCCTGGCTCGGCCGGCCTCGTGCGGTCGGCCTGCTCGGCCCGTGCGTACTGCCCCTCGGTCACCGGGCCGCGTGTGCCGGGACGACCGCCCTCAGAGGGCCGCGCTTACTGGGGCGGCGCCTGCTGGGACTGGGCCTCTACTGGGCGCGGTTTACTGGGCCCGGTTTACTGGGCCGCTACGGGGAGGGCGCCGCCGTAGTCGCGCGTCGCCTCGCCGGCGGCCTGGGCCACCATGCGGCCCAGCGTCGACAGCCGCTCCAGCGGGATGCGCGCCGACGGGCCCGAGATCGAGATCGCCGCAACGCCCTGGCCGTGCTCGTCGAACAGCGGCGCCGAAACGCAGCGCAGACCCAGCGCATGCTCCTCGTCATCGAACGCGTAGCCGAGGGCGCGCACTTCGTCGAGCGAGGCCTCCAGCTTGGCGCGGTCGGTGATCGTGGCAGCGGTGACGCGCGACAGCGGCATCGAAGCCATCAGATGGTTGCGTCGCACCGGGTCCATGTGCGCCAGCAGCACCTTGCCAGCGCCCGAGGCGTGCAGCGCGATGCGCCCGCCGACGCCGGTGATCGCGCGCATGGCGTGCCGGCTCTCGATCTGGCCGATACACACCGCCTCGCCATCGCTCTCGACAAACAGATTGGCGGTCTCGCCCGACACCTCCATCAGGCGGCGCAGATACGGGCGCGAGAGCGTGAGCTTGTCGCGCGAGCGGGCGAACGACGCGCCCACGTAGAAGGCCGCCACACCGACGCGCCAGACACCGCCCTGCGGATCCGGGCGCACGAAGCGCTCGGCCTCCAGCGTGGTGAGCAATCGGTGGGTGGTGGACGGTGGCAGACCGGCCGCTTCGCTGAGCTCGGTCAGCGACATCCCCTCATTCGAGGCTGCGAGGTGACGGAGCAGCGAGAGTGCCCTTGTCAGCGATCGAACTTGGCCTGCCGTCCGCGACTTCTGGTCCATGTCGCTGTCTCCCCTCACGCTGCACCTCCCCGCGTACCCATGGCGCGGAAAGATGGTGCAGCACTCAGAAAGATAAAGGAGAGGGGCAGAGACGCCGTGCACTTTTCCGAAACGGTCACAAATGACTGAGTTTCAATAAAGACTCGGAATTCAGCGCAAACCCGCGGCCATGCGTATCATTTCGCCACGGGCGTGGGCCCAGAGCTGCGGCACGACGCGCTGGATCGTGTCGGCGCGCTGCAGCGTCGCCTCGGGCGCCTCGTCGACCTCGCGCGCCAGCGTTGTGAGCGCCACCGCACCGACGGAACCTGCCATGCCCGCCAGCGCATGCGCGGCCCGGCGCAGCGCTTCCACGTCGGCCGCACCGCGTGCACGTTCGAGGTCGGCGACTGCAGCGTCGATTTCGGACACCGCGCGGTCGATCAGGAACGCGACGCGGGCCCCGCCCGACAGACCGACCAGCGCCGACAGCGGCGCAGGGTCAAAGCGGGGGCCGGCGTCGATCACGTCGTGATCGGCGGCGTCGGCCGCCGCGCGATGCCCGTTGGTGCCGTTGGTGCCGTTCATGCCGCTCACCCCGTTGACGTACGCCCCATTGAGAGGTGCCCCGTTGACGTGCGCCCCGTTTATGGCCGCCCCGTTCAGGTGCCCCCCGCTTGGATGCACCCCGCCTGGGTGCACCCCGTTCGGCTGCGATGCGGGCGCGGGTGCCGTGTCCAGCGTCGCCCGGCGCCCGGCGGCCAGCGCCCGCTCCAGGATCGAGCGCACCTGTACGCCGAAACTCTCGACGGAAACCAGCGGCTTGGCAATCAGCCCGTCGGCGCCCGCGCTCACCGCCTCGCCGTGCGAGGTGACGGGGCCGTGCGCGGTGAGAACGATGATCGGCGCATCGCGATTAGGCCCTTCGCCCTCGCGCAGGCGCGCCATCAGCTCGCGACCCGACAGGCGCGGCATCTCGATGTCGATGAGCAGCACGTCGAAGGGCTGTCTGGAGGCACGCTCCAGCGCCGCGATGCCGTCCGGGGCGATCGCGGGCTGCGCACCCAGAGCGCGCAGCATGCCGGCGACGACCAACTGGTTGGTCGCATTGTCCTCGGCCAACAACACCGAAAGGCCGTCTAGCATGGCGCCTCCGACACCAGGCTAGAACTCGCCCGGTGAGATGCCCGTAACTGTGCGCGACAACTTTGGACGTCGCGACCCTTTTTGGCGACTTTGGCCAACAAAAACGCAAGGGCGTCCCAAAGCGGGAAACCCCGTCCCGGATCAGGCGCGTTCGCGGACCGCAAAGCCCAAACCGCGCAGCGCTTCACCCAATTCATCGAGGATCATGGGGTCGTCGATAGTTGCGGGCACTTTGACGGTCTCGCCGTCGGCCAACTTGGCGATGGTGCCGCGCAGGATCTTGCCGGACCGCGTCTTGGGCAGCCGGTCCACCACGACGGCCTTCTTGAAAAAGGCGACGGGGCCGATCTCCTCGCGCACCAGCTTGACCGCCTCGGTCACGATCTCGTCGTGGGGGCGGTTGCAGCCGGCGTTGAGGCAGAGGAACCCGACCGGGACCTGGCCCTTCAGCTCGTCTGCCGCGCCGATCACGGCGACCTCGGCCACGTCGCGGTGGCGCAGCAGCACCTCCTCCATCGCGCCGGTCGAGAGTCGGTGCCCCGCCACGTTGATCACGTCGTCGGTGCGCGCCATGATGAAGATATAGCCGTCTTCGTCGATGTACCCGGCGTCGCCCGTCTCGTAGTAGCCGGGGAAACGCTCCAGGTAGCTGCGCTGGAACCGCTCGGCCGCGTTCCAGAGGGTGGGCAGGCAGCCCGGCGGCAGCGGCAGCTTCATCGCGATGGCGCCCAGGCCCCCGGCCGGCTGCGGCGCGCCCGCCTCGTCCAGGATCTGCACATCATAGCCCGGCATCGCCACGGTGGGCGAGCCGGTCTTGACCGGCAGCATGCCGAGCCCGACGGGGTTGGCCGCGATGGGCCAGCCCGTCTCGGTCTGCCACCAGTTGTCGATGACGGGGACGCCCAGCTTCTCGGCCGCCCATTCGACCGTCGCGGGATCGGCCCGCTCGCCCGCGAAGAACAGGGTCTTGAGACTGGGCATGGGGGTTGCGGCGATGAAGGCGCCGTCGGGGTCCTGGCGCTTGACCGCCCGGAACGCGGTGGGGGCGGTGAACAGCACCTTGGCCCCGTGCTCGGCGATCACGCGCCAGAAGACGCCGGCGTCGGGCGTGCCAATGGGCTTGCCCTCGAACATCACCGTCGTGGCCCCGACCAGCAGCGGGGCGTAGATGATGTAGCTGTGCCCGACGACCCAGCCCACGTCCGAGGCGGTGAACATCACGTCGCCCGGGCCCACGCCGTAGATCGCCTCCATCGACCAGATCAGTGCTGCCATGTGCCCGGCGTTGTGGCGCACCACGCCCTTGGGCTGCCCGGTCGTGCCGGAGGTGTAGAGGATATAGAGCGGATCCGCCCCGCCGACGGGCACGCACGGGGCGGGCGACGCGCCGTCCTGGAAGGCGTGCCAGTCGTGGTCGCGCCCCTCGACCAGGCTCGCCTCGACCTCGGGCCGCTGCAGCATCACGGTAAAGGCGGGCTTGTGCGCGGCCATGTCGATGGCGGCGTCGACCATCGGCTTGTAGGGCACCACGCGCCCGGGCTCGAGCCCGCAGGAGGCCGCGACGATCGCCTTGGGCGCCGCATCGTCGATCCGCACCGCCAGCTCGTGCGCCGCGAAGCCGCCGAACACGACCGAATGGATGGCCCCCAGCCGCGCACAGGCCAGCATCGCCACCGCCGCCTCGGGCACCATGGGCATGTAGACGATCACCCGGTCGCCGGCCTCGACGCCCGCGCGGGCCAGGGCGCCGGCGAACAGCGCGACCCGGTCGCGCAGCTCGGCATAGGTGATCGTGGTCTGCGTGCCGGTGATGCGGCTGTCGTGGATGATCGCCGGCCGCGCGCCGTGGCCCGCCTCGACATGGCGGTCCAGCGCGTTGTGGCAGGTGTTGCACCGCCCGTCGGCATACCAGGTGAAGAACGGCGCCTCGCCGCCCAGCGCCGCGGTCGGGGGCAAGTCCCACGCAATCGCCTCGGCCCGCGCCATCCAGAACGCCTCGGGATCGTCCTTCCAGGCTGCATAGACGTCGCGATATTGGCTCATCGGTCCCTCCCGGCGGGTGCGTGCGCAGATTTTTTGGCGCGGCGCGTCGGGCACGCCGCTTTCCCAGCGGTGTACCAGCTAGCCGGCCGCGTGCCAGCGCCCCAATGGTAGAGCAGGGTCAGGCGGCGATCCCCTGGCCCGCCAGCAGCCGATCATAGGCCGCGCGGATCTGCTCGGCCTTGCGCGCCCAGGTATAGCGCGCGGCGACCAGGGCGCGCCCGGCCTCGGCCATCGCGGGCAAGCCCGCACGCTCGGCCAACGCCCGCTCCAGCGCCGCGCGGGTGCCGGCGATCACGCCCGCACGGTCGGCCAGCGGGACGGTATAGCCGGTGCCGGGCTCCAGCAGCTCGGCCGGGCCGCCATAGTCCACGACGATGGGCACGACACCCAGCGCCATCGCCTCCAGCACCACGCCGCCGCCGAACTCGCGCACGCTGGGGAAGGCCAGCACCTCGGTGCCCGCCATCACGTCCTGCACCGCGCCATGCTCGAGCCAGCCGTGGAAGGTGACGGCGTCCGTGGCGCCCGCGGCCGCCACCGCGGCCTCCAGCGCCGGGCGGATGGGCCCCTCGCCGATCACGTCCAGCCGCATGCGCCCGGCGGCCAACAGCGGGGCGGCGGCCTCGATCAGCATGTCGGGACCCTTGTAGGGCACCAGCCGGCCCACAAAGCAGGCGCGGAGCGGCCCCTGCCCGTCCTGCACCGCCACGCGGTTAAAGCGCGCGGGGTCGATGGCGTTCTCGGGCAGCCACATCGCGCGCGGGCGGTGGCGGGCCGGGATCTCGGACAGCGTGTGGCGCGAGCCCGCGAAGATCAGCGACGTCGCCGCCAGCGCGCGGTCCCGCCCTGGCGTGTAGCGGTAGAGCCCGCGCACCAGCGACAGCCACTCGCGCTCCTGCGTGCGGATGTCCTCGAACCCCGGGGGCCAGGGGATGCCGCCGTTCAGCGGGCCCAGCACGAACGGCACGCCGATGCGCTGCAGCCGCCGCGCGATGGGGCTGGTCGCAGTGGGGCTGACGGGCGTGACGCGGTGGACCAGGTCATAGGCCCCGTCGCGGAGCGCCGCCTCGAACCGCCGCCAGACCAGCCGCTCGAAATAGGGGTAGGCCAGCGACTGCATCGCGGTGTTGACCGTCCAGCCCACCCCGGCCGAGCCGCGCAGCCGGCTGGCCAGGCGCCAGGCCCGCTCGGCCACCGCGGCGGTGTCGGTGGCGGTGAAGTCGCGGCCCTCCTGCAGCCCTGCGCGCAGGAACGCCGCGCGGTTGCGGATCTGGGTGACGATGTGCGCATCGGCCACGCCGGTCAGCGCGGTGGCCAGCGACCAGCCGACCAGCGGCACGCTGACCAGTTCGGGATTGGCCGCCTCGGCCAGCACCAGCACCCGCGGTCGTGTCCCCATCGTCGCGCTCCCCCGTGCCCCTCGGTCTCGTATGGCGCGGGGCGGGCCGGCGGCAAGCCCGCCGCAGCAGTGGCATTGCCGTATCACAGCGCTGACATCCGGCCGCGGACGTGGGACGTTTTTGCCATAGGGGCAAGCGTGCGGGCGCCGCAGGGGCAAGGCGACGGCCGCGCGAAGGGGGGCCGACATGCAGCTCGATGGACCGCTGACGGAGCAGGCGCAGCGCCTGCCCGAAGCCAAGACCGACACCGAGACCGAGGAGACGACACTGCTGGCGCTCGACCGCGCCAAGGGCACGGCGCCGGCGCCCTTGCCAGCGTCACCGCTCTCCATCGTGATCGACGCCAAGCGCCGCTACGTGGCACCCGCCATCGTGGTTGCCAGCGTGGCGGTCGAGGCGCTACCGGCGTTCCGTTGGGTCGAGGCAAGCCTCGCGCGTCATGGGTTCCGCCGCGCTCGCCTGGTCCGCCACGCGGGGCACGCCAGCGTCGCGCTGGTGCGCGGCACGCCCGAGGATACGGCCGAGGGTCCCGACGGCTGGTCCGCCGTCACCGGTGTCGTCGCCGTGCCGAACCCCGCCAGGGCGCTCCTGGCGCTGGTGGGCACCGACGCGCCGGGCGCGCTCTCGGCCGGGCGGCGCCAGACCCTGGCGTCCGACTGGAACGGCAACTGGGGCGGGGTCGCGATCACGCCGCGCGGGATGCACCTGGCGCTGGACCACGCCGGCTCGCACCCGTTCTTTGCGACCGACCACGCCCGCTTTGCCGGCATCCGGCTTTGGGGCACCAGCCTGAACGAGATCGCCGAGGCCGCGGGGCGCCAGCGGATCGACCCCATCTCGGCCGACGAGTTCGTCGCCGAGGGGTCGGTGAGCTGGCCGCACACGCTCTATGCCGGCATCCACCGGCTGCGCGAGGCCGCCGTCCACGCCGTGCTGCCCGGCGACGACAGGGCGGTGGAGGCGCGTTACTGGGAGCCCGCGATGCCGGCCGAGACCGCGTCGCTGGACGACGTCGCCGGCCGGGTGGCCGAGGCGATGCACCGCAACGTCGCCACCATCTGGGCCCGGCCCGAGGAGAAGGCGGTCTTCTACTCCGGCGGGGTCGACTCGCGCTTTATGGTTGCCGTCGCGCGCCGACAACTCGGCCGCGCCCCGATCCGGGGCATGGTGATGCTGCACATGCTGAACCGCGAGTACGCCCTGGCCGCTGCCAGCGCGCGGGTCCTGGGCCTGGATCTGGCGGTCGTGCGCCGCCCCGACGCCTATTTCCACACCCATTTCGAGCGCACCACCGCCGAGATCGGCGCGGGCTTCAACGCGCTCAACGTCGTCTCGACCGGGCTGATCGACGGCGATCCCGGCACGCTGTACGTCAACGGATGGACCGCCGACACATTCCTCAAGGCGCTGTATCTGCCCAAACGGCTGAACCGGCGGTGGATGTGGGAGCCCGATCCCGACGTCCGCCGCCCGTCCGACCGGTCCTATGCCGCCCGCCGCCAGGCCAAGGTGGACCGGCTGACCGATCTGCGCGGCGCCCAGGATGCCGAAGCGTGGCTGCGCTTCTGGCCGATCGCCGACCACCACAACTTCGCGACCTTCCGCGGCTCGTACCACGGGCACAAGACGGTGACGCCGTACATGTTCGGCAACATGATCCTGGCGTCCTCGGACCTGACCGAGGCAGCCAAGCTGAACAACGCGCTGGTGCAGCGGGCGTTCCGGCGCGATCTGGGCCTGGCCGGCTGGATCCCGCGGTCCGAGGGCGAGATCCCCAACCTGCCGGCTACGTTGGACCGCTACGCGGCACGCGCGGTGTCGGCAGGGTTTTGGGTGGCGTCCAAACTGATGCGGCGGGTGCGGCGCCACTATGTCGACGGCCCGTGGGAGAACCTGCCGCTGCTGGACCGCCGCGTGGTCGCGTCGCTGGCCGCCGCCGACCCCGACATCGCCGCCACGGTGCGCCGGATGGCGCCCGCTGCAATGACCAACCGCGAGGCGCGGTGTCGTGCCCTGCAGATCGTCTCGCTCCTGTCCCGCGGCATCGTGCGGGTCGACGACCCCTGACCCGCAGCCCTGCCGCAGCCCGCGACCGCCCAGCAGCGCGCCACCCGGGCGGCGTCTGGCGCCCCCGGACACGACACCGGCACGCGCACACCGCCGCCCCGATGGGCCGAACGATCCCACGGCCCACGGCCCACTGCCCACGGCCCACGGCGCCCCGGCCCCGCCCGCGCAGCCCGAGGGACCGGGCCGGGTCAAGGATCGCCGCCAGGCGACGGGCAACGCCCGCTTGTCCTTGACGCGGCCCGGAACCCGACAGACGCTGGTCGAGAAGCCCCGCGGGGCTTCTCTCAGCCAACTTCCCCTTCAAAGCACCCGCCGCGATGCCGCCCCCGGGCACCCCCGCAAAGAGCATCGCGGCGACCAGCCGCGATTCCGCAAGGTCGGAGGCCGCTCAGGCGTAGTGGGCCACCGGTGTGCCCGCCAGGGCCGCGATGTTGAGCAGCCCACGCGGGGTCACCGAGGGGCTGACGATATGCGCCTTGTTGCCCATGCCCATCAGGATCGGGCCCACCTCCAGCCCGCCCGCGAGCTGCTTCAGGATGTTGCGCGCGCCCGACGCCGCATCGACGTTCGAGAAGATCAGGCAGTTCGCAGCCCCCGTCAGCCGCGAGTTGGGGAACACCCGCGCGCGCAGTTCGGGGTTCAGCGCGTGGTCGGCATGCATCTCGCCCTCGTACTCGAAGTCCACGCCCTGGGCGTCCAGGATCTCCAGCGCGCGGCGCATCTTGATGCCGCTGTCGGTATCCAGGCTGCCGAACACCGAGTGGCTGAGCAGCGCGATCTTGGGCTCGATGCCGAAGCGGCGGATGTGGCGCGCCGCGGCCAGCGTCGACTGCGCCACCTCTTCGGCGGTGGGGTCCAGGTGCACCTGGCTGTCGGCGATGAACACGGTGCCCTGCTCCAGGATCACGGGGCTCAGCGCACCCTGGGGCGCCAGCGACGGTGCGCCGCCCGCCAGGATCTGGGTGACGTAGTTCAGGTGCCAGCGGTAGGCGCCGAAGGTGCCGCAGATCACGCTGTCGGCATCGCCGCGGTGAACCATGATGGCCGCGATCGCCGTCGTGTTGGTGCGGATGATCGTGCGCGCCAGGTCGGGGGTGACGCCGCGGCGCTGCATCAACCCGTGGTAGGTTTCCCAGTACTCGCGGTAACGCGGATCGTCGTCGGGGTTGCAGAGCTCGAAATCCTCGCCCTGGCGGATGGTGATGCCGGCGCGGTCGATGCGCTGCTGGATCACCTCGGGCCGGCCGATCAGGATCGGCTTGTCGACGCCCTCCTCGCGCATCGACTGGGCGGCGCGCAGCACGCGCTCGTCCTCGCCCTCGGCGAACACGATGCGCCGGGCCGAGGAGCGGGCGGCCTCGAACACCGGCTTCATCAACAGCGTCGAGCGGAAAACCGAGGCGTTCAGCTTGGCGCGATAGGCGCCCATGTCCTCGATCGGGCGGCGGGCGACGCCGGTGGCCATCGCGGCCTCGGCCACGGCGGCGGCGATCTGGCCCAGCAGGCGCGGGTCGAACGCCTTGGGGATCAGATAGTCGCGCCCGAACACCAGCCGCTCGCCGGTATAGACGGCCGCGGCCTCGGCGCTGGAGGTGCGGCGGGTCAGCGCCGCGATGGCCTCGGCGCAGGCGACCTTCATCTGCTCGTTGATGCGCGTCGCCCCCACGTCCAGCGCGCCGCGGAAGATGAACGGGAAGCAGAGCACGTTGTTCACCTGGTTGGGAAAGTCCGAGCGCCCGGTGGCGACGATGGCGTCGGCGCGCGCGGCGGTGGCGTCGGTCGGCCAGATCTCGGGCGTGGGGTTGGCCAGCGCAAAGATGATCGGGTCCGAGGCCATGCCCTCGACCATAGCTGGCGTCAGCAGCCCGGGCGCCGAGAGGCCGAGGAACAGGTCGGCGCCCTGCAGCGCCTCGGCCATCGCGACGTCCGCCCGCTCGGCCGGCTGGGCGTAGCCGCGCTTGGTCGCGTCGATGTCCTCGCGCGCGCCATGCACCAGCCCGCCGATATCGTAGAGCCAGATCTGCTCGCGCCTCAGCCCCAGGCTCCGCAGCATGTTGAGGCACGCGATCCCCGCCGCCCCCCCGCCGGTGGAGACGACCTTGATGTCCTCGAACCGCTTGCCCGCGATGTGCAGCGCGTTGATCGCGGCGGCGGCGACGACGATGGCGGTGCCGTGCTGGTCGTCGTGGAAGACGGGGATGCCCATGCGCTCGGCGCAGATCCGCTCGACCTCGAAACAGTCGGGCGCCTTGATGTCCTCCAGGTTGACCGCGCCGAAGGTGGGCTCCAGCGCGATCACGATCTCGGCCAGCTTGGCGGGGTCGGTCTCGTCGACCTCGATGTCGTAGCCGTCGATGTCGGCGAACTTCTTGAAGAGCGCGACCTTGCCCTCCATCACCGGTTTCGAGGCGGCCGCCCCGATGTTGCCGAGGCCCAGCACCGCCGTGCCGTTCGAGATGACGGCGACGCGGTTGCCCTTGCCGGTCAGCCGGTAGACGTGCTCGACCTCGGCCTTGATGGCCAGGCACGCCTCGGCCACGCCGGGCGAGTAGGCGAGCGACAGGTCGCGCTGGGTGGCCATGGGCTTGGTGACGCGGATCGCCAGCTTGCCGGGATCGGGCTCCTGGTGATAGCGCAGCGCCGCCTCGCGCAGGGCGTCGTCGCGCCCGGCGCCGGTGCTGCCGCCGCCGCTGGCGGCGCGCGGGTTGCGGCCCTCCGCCAGCCCCTCGGCTTTGTCGTCGGCCATGGCCCGTCCTCCCGTTGCCGCCCTTTGGTGGGTCGCGCTTTCCCGTTTGGGTTGTTGCCCCTTGGTGGGCGCCGGCGCGCGGAGGGTCAAGCACGGCACCGGGGGCGGCGCGCGCACGGCCCACACGCGTCCTTGGTTGCAACCGTAGCCGCCGGAGGGTCGCGCCGCTCAGCCGACGGTGGCCGACGCCGGCGGCCCCGCGCGCCAGGGTGTCAGCAGCGCCGTCACCGCCGCGTGCCCCGGCACCGGCACACCGTGGCGCGCGGCGATGCGCACCACCGCGCCGTTCAGCCAGTCGAGTTCCAGCGGCTTGCCCGCCGCCAGGTCGTGCGCCATCGAGGCGCGCACCGTCGGCGCCAGCGCCAGCAGCCAGCGCTCGCTGTCGACCGGCGTGTCCGGCGCCAGCGTCACGCCCTCGGCGGCTGCGACGGCTGCCGCCTCCTCGACCAGCTGGCGCATCAGGGCGCGCAGCGGCGGGTGGGCCGCGATGTCGCCCACCGTCGCCCGCGCGGCCGCCGTGATGCCGGCCAGCGCCGTCAGCGACACGAATTTGCGCCAGAGAGCGCCCCGCACATCGTCGGTCACGGCGAGCGGGATGCCGGCGCCCGCGAACGCCTCGGCCAGCGCCGGCAGCATGGCGGCCGCTGGATCGCCCGGGTCCAGCGCTCCCACGACATACTCGGCCCCGGGCGTGGTCTGCACCACCCGTCCCGGCGCGCCGATCACCGCCGAGATCCGCGCCACGCCGCCCAGCGCCCGGCCCGCGCCAAAGCGCGCCACCAGCCGCTCCGGCGCCTCGACCCCGTTCAGGAACGACAGCGCCACGGCGCCGCCGTCCATCCAGGCCGTCGCGGCGTCCATCGCCCCGTCCAGATCCTGCCCCTTGACCGCAAAGACGGCGAGGTCGACCGGACCCAGCGCCTCGGCCCGGGCCGCCGCCCCTGCCAGCCGCGCCTCGACCGTCTCGGCCGGCGTTTGCAACACCAGCGCGCCGTCTGCGATGGCGCGCCCGTGGGCGCCCCGCGCGATGGCCTGTACCGCGTGTCCCGCCAGGGCCAGGCGCACCGCCAGGTGCCCGCCCACGCCGCCGACGCCGATGATCCCGATCCGCATGCCCTGCCCCGCCCCTCGACCCGTGTCCCTGCCCGCGCCTGCGTCCCTGCCCGCGCCGGCATACCTGCCCGCGCGCCCGAGGGCCGCGAAGGCCACGACGTCAACGGCGTGTGCGAATACCTGCTCCGCGTCGAGACGTCGGACCTGGTCGCCTACAAGCGCTTTCCCACCGACGTCCTCGGCACCCTCCCGCAAGTGACGTCCGCCACCAGCTACCTCGTCATGGGCTGCCCCAAGGGCGCGCGGGTGTGAGGGCGGTGCAGCGGACCGGAGCGGGGCGGCCGAGATCCCCTCGCTCGGGCGCCGGACCGCCGTGACGCCCGCGACGACGACGGGCCGCGTGCCTATCGGGTCCGGCGGGCGTTCGCGGCGCCGGACCAGCGACGCGCGCGCGGATAGACCGGCCGCAGCGTTACTCGGCGGCGGCGGGGGTGCGGGCGTCGCGGATCAGGGCGAGGACCTTGCTGGCGGCTTCGGGGATGTTGGTGCCCGGCCCAAAGATCGCCTTCACGCCCTTCGAGCGCAGGTAGTCGTAGTCGTCGGGCGGGATCACGC
>JBCCMW010000011.1:0-26024 GCA_039026175.1 Pseudomonadota bacterium | reverse complement strand
CCCGGCGCCGGCGCCGGGCCAGAAACCGGCCCCACGACGCGGTCTGTCCTTCGGGGCGCGCCGCGCATCGGCCCACAAGGCAGACGAGACCCGCGTGTCCCAGCAGAGCAAGGTCATCTGGAACCAGGGGCTGTTCATGCGCCCCCAACACCTGCAGCAGCAGGACCGCTACGCCGAGGGTCTGACCGCCCAGCTCGCGCGGGCCGCGGGGCCGTACCTGTGGGGCCTGAGCCGGCTGGCGATCAGCCAGGACCAGCTTGCGCTCGGCAAGCTCGCCCTGTCCGAGGCGGTGGGCATCACGCCCGACGGCATCCCGTTCGAGGCACCCGGCAAGGACGGGCTGCCGCCGGTGCGCGACGTGCCCGCGGATCTGCGCAACGCGACCGTGTATCTGACCATTCCCGTGCGGCGGCAGAGCGACGAGATGGAGGTCGACCTCTCGGGCGATCCGCAGTCCAACAGCCGCTACCGCCCCGAGGAGGAGACGGTCCACGACGGCACCGTGACCGATCCCGAGGGCGTGACCATGGGGCTTGCCAAGCTGCGTCTGGGCATCGGCTTCGACGGCGAAGAGCTGGAGGGCAGTCTCTGCATTCCCATCGCCCAGGTGATCGAGGTCCGCCCCGACAAGAGCGTGGTGCTGAACGGCGGCTTTATCCCCAGCTGCATCGACGCCAACATGGACAGCCCGCTGGCGCGCTTTTTGGTGGACCTGCGCGGCATGCTGAACGCTCGGCTCGAAGAGCTGACCGGGCGCACCAGCGTCGACCGCCGGGTGGACGAGGGCAACCTCGACGACTTTCTGTTCCTGCTGACGGTCAACCGCGCCCATCCGCTGGTCACGCATCTGGCCGACGTGGTGATGCTGCATCCCCAGCGCGTGTTCGAGCATCTGGTGGCCACGGCCGGGGAACTTGCGACGCTGACCTACAGCGAGCGCCGGCCCGAGGCGTTCCCCGACTATCGCCACGACGATCTGACGGCGACGTTCGATCCGGTGTTCCGGAGCCTGCGCCGCTCGTTGGGCGCGGTGCTGGAGACGCGGACGATCCAGATCCCGCTACAGTACTGGAACTACGGCATTTCGCACGGCAACATCCCCGACAGGCGGCTGTTGGAGAACGCGACGCTGTTTCTGGCGGTGCACGGCGGCGGGGTGACCCAGGCGGATCTGCGCCAGAGCTTCGCGCACGAGGCCAAGGTGGCGCCGACCGAGATGATCATCGAACTGGTGAACACCCAGACGCCGGCGATCGACATCCTGCCCCAACCCTCGCGGCCGCGGCAGCTGCCACAGCGACAGGGTGCTGTGTACTTTGCGTTGGAGCGTAATCATCAACTGTACGAGAAGCTCCGCGAGCGTCTGGGCATCGCGGTGCACGTGACCGAGAGCTACGCCAATGCCACGCTGGAGCTGTGGGCGGTGAAGAACGAGTGAGCAGGGCGCCGGGCGCCGCGGGACCCGTGCGGGGTCCTGGCGCCGGCCGCCCGCTGGACCGAGGAGCGCGAGGATCGTGAGCGACAATCCCTTCGCCGAACCCAGCGACACCGAGAAGACGACGGTCCACCGTCCCAACCCGGGCGGCCGGCGCACCGCCGGACCCGGTGGCGCTGGAAATGCTCCAGGCGGTGTTCCGGGCGGCGCGCCGGGCCAACCGCCGATGCCGCCCGGCTACAACCCGGCTTCGGGACCTGGTGCCCAGCCCGGAGCGCATCCGGGGGCCTATCCCGGCGCCCAGCCCGGGATGCCTCCCGGGCCACCTCCCGGTGCGCCGCCTGGGTCGCCTTCCGGGCCACCTCCCGGGGCGCCTCCCGGGGCGCCTCCCGGTGCCCAGCCCGGCGGCTATCCAGGCCAGCAGCCGCCCTATGGCCAACCGGGCGCCGCCCCCGGCCAGATGCCCGGTCACATGCCAGGTCAGATGCCGCCACAGGCGCCGGGGCAGATGCCGCCGCCGAACTGGGGCGCCGTGCCGGGCCAGCAGCCCAGTGCACCGCCGCCCGACTGGCAGTCGCCGATGGCGCACCAGGCGCCACCCACCTTGGCGCCCGGCAGCGGCGTCCACGACCAGGTGCTGGGCGCCACCGCGACCGGCTTCAACCCGCTGAACGCCGCCGCCTCGACCCTGTTCGCGCTGACCGCGCGCATCCGCAACCGCGCCACCCACCGCGACCCCGAGAGCCTGCGCGCCAGCGTGCTGGCCGAGGTGCGCGCCTTCGGCGACCGCGCGCTGAACGAGTACAAGCTGCCCGCACCCGAGATCCGCTATGCCCGCTACGCGATCTGCGCGACGATCGACGACGTGGTGCTGTCCACCCCCTGGGGCCCGCGGTCGAGCTATGCCCAGGCCACCCTCGTCTCGCACTTCCACCGCGAGACCAAGGGCGGCCAGATGTTCTTTAAGCTGGTCGAAACGGCCCGGGCCGAGCCTGCCAAGTACAAGAACCTGCTCGAATTCCTCTACGTCTGCCTGTCGCTGGGCTTTTATGGCGAGCTCAGACGCATGCAGGACGGCGCGGCCCGCCACACCGCGCTGCGCAGCGAGATCGCGTCCCTGATCCGCGGCCAGCGCGGCAAGGCCGAGACCGACCTCTCGCCCCGCTGGCGGGGCATCGCCCTGCCCCACCGTGTGCTGTCGGCCTTTGCGCCGATTTGGGCGATCATGGGCGCCACGGCGGTGCTGCTCGCGCTGCTGTTCCTCGCCTACTTCTACCTGTTGTCGAACGAGAGCGAGGCGGCCAACGGGCGGCTGGTCCAACTCGGCACCATGCCGAGCGTGGCGCTGGACCGTCCTGCGCCCAAGTACGAGACCCCGGTCGAGGTGGTCAGCCCCGAGCCCGACCGGGTAGCCGAGTTCACCGTGTTCCTGGAGCGCGAGATTGCCGAGAAGCTGGTCACCGTCACCGACAAGGGAACCATGATCTCGATCTCGATCGCGGGGTCAAACATGTTCGCCTCGGGCTCGGACGTGCTGCGCGAACCGTTCATCCCGGTGATCGACCGCGTGGCCGAGGCGCTGAACGACAAGCCCGGTGCCGTGCTGGTGTGGGGCCACGCCGACAGCGATCCGATCAGCACCCGCCAGTTTCCAAACCTGACCGCGCTGTCGCTGGCACGGGCAAAGGCGGTCGAGCGGCGCATGGCGACGCGGCTGCAGACGCCCGACCGTCTGATCGCCGAGGGCAAGGCCGACAGCGACCCGCTGGTGCCCGAGTACGACGGCCAGGGCCGCGAGATCCCGGGCGCCAAGGCCACGAACCGCCGTGTCGAAATCCTGTTGGTGAAGTAAGAACCATGCGAGCGATCTGGCGCGCCCTCACCTCGACCGTTGGCATTCTGCTGATCGTCCTGGTCCTGCTCTCATTGACCCTGTGGCTGGTCGGCCCGTTCTTCGGCACCGAGGACTGGCGACCGTTGGACGAGCTGGAAGAACAGCTCATCGGCATCGGCGTGCTGACCCTGATCACGCTGATCGCGATCATCATCGTGCTGGCCACGCGCAAGAAGCGCGACCGCCAGATGACCGAGGAGATCGTCGAGAGCGCAGCCCAGCCCGCCCCGGCCGGCCCCAACCGCGGCGTCGTCGACAAGGAACTCCAGCAGCTTCAGCAAAAGATGAAGAGCTCGCTGGAGGTGCTGACCAAAAAGAAGCTGGGCAGCCGCGGCAGCCGCAAAAGCGTCTATCAGCTCCCCTGGTACATCATCATCGGCCCCCCCGGCGCGGGCAAGACGACGGCGATCGAGGCGTCGGGGCTGGAGTTCCCGCTGCAGCCCGGCAGCGGCGAGGGCGGCAAGCGCGCCATCGGCGGCGTCGGCGGCACGCGCAACTGCGACTGGTGGTTCACCAACGACGCGGTGCTGCTGGATACCGCCGGGCGCTACACGATCTACGAGAACGAGGACAGCGAGGACGCCCAGGCCTGGCTTGGCTTTTTGGCGATGCTCAAGAAGAACCGCCCGCGCCAGCCGGTGAACGGCGCGATGGTGGCGATCAGCCTGTACGACCTGTCCCAGCAGGACGAGACCACCCAGGCCGCCCACGCCGCCGCCATCCGCCGCCGGCTGGACGAATTGCGCGAAAAGCTGGGCGTGCGCTTCCCGGTCTACGTGCTGTTCACCAAGGCCGACATGATCGCGGGCTTCAACGAGTTCTTTGCCGATCTCGGCAAGGAGGCCCGCGCCCAGGTCTGGGGCTTCACCCTGCCCCACGACCCGCGCGCACCCATCGAGCGCCCGGTCGAGGTGTTTCAGAGCGAATTCGACGCGCTCTTGGAGAATGTCAACGACCGCAGCCTGGAGCGGATGGAGGCCGAGGCCGACCACGAGAAGCGCGCGCTGATCTGCGCCTTTCCCAACCAGCTCGCCTCGCTGCGCCCGCTGGCCGAGGATTTCCTGCGCACCGTCCTGGCGCCCAACGTCTATGGCCAGCCGCCGTTCCTGCGCGGCGTGTACTTTACCTGCGGCACCCAGAAGGGCACGCCGATCGACCGGCTGATGCAGGGCATGGCCCAGACCTTCGGGCTGGGGCGTCAGGCGCTGTCGGGCGTGAACGGCGAGCCGCGCAGCTACTTCCTGAACCGCCTGCTCAAGGACGTGATGTTCGGCGAGGCGGGGCTCGTGTCTGCCGACGACCGGGTCGAGCGGCGCCACCGCTGGGTGGTGCGCGGCGCCATCGCCGCGGCGCTGCTGGTCTTCTTGGGCGTCGGCGCGCTCTGGACCTACAGCTTCATCGGCAACCGCGCGCTGATCGACGATACCTATGCCCGGATCGATCAGTACAATGCCGAACGCGCGGCGTTCAGCGACCTGGTCAAGGACGCCGACTTCCACCTGATCAACGCGCCGCTCAACCTGTTTCGCGACCTGCCGTCCAATCCGCTGGGCGAGGACAAGGACCCGCCGATCGAGCTGACGATGGGCCTGTACCAGGGCGCGCTGATCGGCTCGGGCGGTGCCGCGGCCTATCGCGCACAGCTCAACTACCTGCTGCTGCCGCGCATGATGTGGTACCTGGAGCGCGAGATCGAGAGCTCGATGAACAACGAGGAGCGGCTCTACGGTCTGCTCCGCGTCTATATGATGGTGGCCGGCCTGCACACGGCCGACGCCGCGGTGATCCAGAACGCGTTCGAGCGCGAATTCGCCGGTGCCTATCGCGGGATCGAGGGCAGCGAGAACGCGCTGCTGCGGGCCGATCTGAACGACCATGTCGCCGCTCTCTTCAAGGGCCCGCGCGTCAAGATCGACGCCGACAAGCTGCTGGTCGAGCGGGCGCAGGAGGTGCTGCGCCGCACGCGCCTGTCGCAGCGCATCTTCGACGGCATCCTGGAGACGCGCGAGGCGGTCGAGGCCCGGGACTTCCAGCTCTCGCGCGTCGGCGGCCCGGCGCTGGAGGCGGTGTTCACCCGCACCTCGGGCGCGCTGATGTCCGACGGGATCGACGGCATCTTCACCCGCAACGGCTTTCACAAGGTGTTCCTGCCCAAGGTGCTGGAGGTCTCGAAGCGCGTCCAGGAAGAGAGCTGGGTGCTGGGCGAGGAATACGCCGCCGACCAGTCGAACGAGGAACTGGCGCGCCTGGCGGGCGAGGTGTTGGGCATCTACTACGACCGCTATGTCGAGGAGTACAGCGACCTGCTCGACGATCTGGTGATCGTGCCGATCGAGGGGCTGGGCCACGCCCAGAGCATCGCGCAGGAGCTGAATTCGGCTACCTCGCCGATCCTGTTGTCGCTGGATGCCATCGCCAACGAGCTGCGGCTCAGCCAGCCGCCGGCCAGCGACCTGCCGACCCCCACCGAGGATCAGGCCCAGACCGGCAGCGATCTCTCCTACTACCTGCTGGACCCGTCCTCGCGCCTGTTCCTGGGCGTCGTGCTGCGCGTGTCGCAGAGCGGCGGTCGGCGCGAGGAGAAGCCCGGCGAGTTCGTCGAGGGCCGCTTCGAAAAACTGCTTGCCCACACCCAGGTGCCCGACGGCGGCAAGTCCAAGCTGCAGCGCAACCTGGGCGCCATCGGCGAGTTTGGGACCAAAATCTCGGACGTGCTGACCGGCGGCGGCGACCGCGGCCAGTTGATCGGCACGTCGACCAACACGGGCGCGGCGGGCAAGCTGCGGCGCGACACCAGCGATGCGCCCGCGCCGCTGGACCGCTGGATCGCCACCGTCGCCGCGGCGGCGGCGCAGGAATCCACCGCCGTGCTGCGCACCGACCTCAACGACCGCTGGCGCGAGGTGGCCGATTTCTGCCGCCGCACCATCGAGGGGCGCTACCCCTTCGTGCGCTCGCGCGAGGACGTGGCGCTGGCGGATTTCCAGCGCATGTTCGCCCCCGGCGGCGAGCTTGAGCGGTTCTTCCAGACCCATCTGGAGAAGTACGTCGAGAAAGGCGACCGCTGGCGCTGGAAGACGGTGCAGGGCGTCGATCTCGGCATCTCGGACGCCTTCCTGCGCCAGATGCAGTATGCGGCCGAGATCCGGAAGGCGTTCTTCCTGAACACTCCCTCGCCCGTCGCCCGCTTCAAGCTGCGCGTCGCCAACATGGATGAGGCCGATACCACGCTGGGCCGGGTCGAGGTGATGGGCAAGTCGTTGACCTACGCGCACGGCCCCGAGGCGCCGCTGGTCGACATGGAGTGGCCGGGCAACGAGGGGCAGACCCGGATCAGCCTGACCCCGCAGTTGGCCGGCGTGCCCAACGATCTGACGCGCGATGGGCCGTGGAGCTGGTTCCGCATGCTCGACGCGGCGTCGCTGCGCCAACAGACCACCCGCTCGGACCAGGAGAACATCTTCTTCGAGATCGGCGGACGGCCGATCACGCTGGTGATGCGCGCGGGCTCGGCGTTCAACCCGTTCCGGTTGGACGCCATCGGCCGGTTCCGCTGCCCCAACACGCTCTGACCATGCTGGAGCGGGGGACAGAGGCGTTCGGCTACTACGGCAAGCTGCCGGGCTGGGGCGATTTCATCAGCCACAGCCTGACGGCCACGGTCATCGACCCGCTGGACCACTGGCTGCAGGGCATGATCATGGCCAGCCGCGCCGATCTCGGCCGGCGCTGGGAGGATGCCTATTACACCGCACCGCTCTGGCGCTTTGCGCTGCCTGCGGGCCTCTGCGGCAGCGCGCCCTTCGCCGGGGTGCTGATGCCCAGCGTCGACCGTGTCGGCCGCCAGTTCCCGTTCTGTATCGGCGCCACCGTCGCCGCACCCGATGCCGCCTCGGCGCACCGGGCGATGGCGCCGCTCTGGCCCACGCTCGAGGATACGGCCCTTGCGATGCTGGATGACGGGGCCACGCGCGACTGGCTGGACGGCCGCATCGATGCGCTCTCGGCCCCTTCGACACCCGCGCCGCTGGTCACGCGCCGCCGGGCCAAGGCGGTGCTGGCGATCAGCGATCACGGCGCCATCGGCGATGCGCTCAGCGCCGACTGGGTCGCCGCGGCCGGCTACGCCGACCCCGCGGTCTGGTCCTGCCTGTGGCAGGGCGGCGAGCGGCTGATGGTCTGCGACGGTTGGCCCTCGGACGCCGATGCCGCCACGCTCCTGGATCTCGAGGGCGAGGGCTGGGGTACCGCCGCGCCCATGCTGCTCTCGGAAGAAGCGCTCTGACAGGCGGGGCGGAGCGATGCGCTATACCTCACGCACCCATATCGGCGCCGTACGCAAGCTGAACGAGGACGCGATCATCGCGCGCCCGGAGATCGGCGTCTTCGCCGTGGCCGACGGCATGGGCGGCCATGCCGCGGGCGACGTGGCCGCGCAGATCGTGGTCGAGATGTTGGCGATGATCCCGGTCGGCCTGGGCCCCAGCGAGCTGTTGCAGGCGGTGCGCGGCGCCATCCACGAGGCGCACGACGAGATCCGCCAGGAGAGCGAGCGCCGCGGCGGGGTGACCATCGGCGCGACGGTGGTGGCGCTGATCCTGATCGACGGCCACTACGTATGCCTTTGGGCCGGCGACAGCCGCTGCTACCAGCTGCGCGACGGCGAGCTCGAGATGATCAGCGCGGACCATTCGCTGGTGGGGGAGCTGGTCAAGGACGGCAAGCTGAGCTGGGACGAGGCCGAGCACCACCCCCAAGCCAACACCATCACCCGGGCGGTGGGCGTGGGCGATGCGCTGGAGATCGACAAGAAAATGGGCGAGAGCCTGGCCGGCGACCGTTTCATGATCTGCTCGGATGGGTTGACCCGCTATGCCGGCAGCATGGAGATCGAGAGCTACCTGCGCCACCGCCCGATCGAGACGGTCGCCGACACGCTGTTGGAGATCGCGCTGGACGGCGGCGGTGCCGACAACATCAGCGTGATCGTCGTCGAGGTCTGATGCCGCCATCCCCAGGCCCGCGCCAGCCGCGCCCTGGGGGCCGGCCCTGGCCATCGCGGCCGGCGGTGGATGCGCTCAGTCCGTGTCGCGCTCGGCCGTCACGACCTGGCGCGTGATGGGGATGTAATTCTCCTCGCCCAGCTCGTGGAACGCCTTGGCGAGATCGGCCAGGAAGTTGGGCGCGTTCTGCCACGTCACCAGATCGCCGCTGTCGGCGAACAGCGGGCTGGTGCTCAGCACCACCGCCAGGATCACGACGCCATAGTCGCCGTCCTTGACCTCGATGCAGATCTGGTCGGACGCGCAGACCGGCTGACCCGCAGGGATCGCGGCGCGGTCCAGCTCGGGCGGCAGCGGGTGCGTCACGCGTACCTGGTACCACGAGCCCGCCGTCCCGTTGGCGGCGGCGCGCACGCGGTTTTCCTGGCGGTTGCGGTTCGGCAGCATCAGCGCGGCCTCGCCGCTGGGGCTGACCGACAGCACATAGATCAGATCGTCGGCGTGGCGCTGGTCCACCAGCACGTCGATCACCGGGTTCTCGCCCGTGTAATAGGTGCCGTCGCTCGCGGTGCCCGGTTTCTGGCCGTAGGACATGACCATGCGCACCCGGTTGGACAGCGGGTGCAGCCGCCCCATCACGGCATCGAGGCACGACACGGCGTTGTCGTCCACCACCACGTCGACGCGCACGGAGCGCGTGGTGTCCACCGCCTCCAGCGCCGCGGTCATCTCTTCGGCGTGCAGCTTGCTGGCCACGCGCCCGATGGCCTGCACCGTCTCGCCGGGCGCCAGCGGATCGGCGCCCAGAAAATCGATCGGCCCGCAGCTCGAATGCGGGGCCACGGCCTCGGCCAACAGCGCGTGGGGAAGCGGCGTGCCGGCCACGTCCAGATCCAGTGTCAGCGTCAGGTTTTCGGCCGAGGCGAGCTGGCGCGCGGCCTGGCGGATCGCCGCGCGCTCGCCGACATCGCCGGCGGTGCCCTCGAGCCGGCCCTCGACACCTGCCATCTCCAGCCTCAGGTCCTCCAGCGGTGCCGCCAGCGTGCCGAGCTGCACCATCGCGTCCAGCCAAGTCTCGCTCGGCATCCCCGAAGCGGCATTCAGCCCGCCCTGGATCGGATCGCTGGGAAAGGCCGAGGCGAGCTGGCGCTGCGCCGCCGCGGCCGCCTCGGCCGACGGCGCATGACCCGTCAGGCGCGGCCCGGCCCCGTCGACGGAAAAGCGAAAGACATAAGGCTCGGCCAACGGCGGGGCCGGGTCGGGGCCGAACGCCGCATAGCCGCCGATCCCGGCCGCACCCAGAAAGCAGAGACCGGCCAGCACCGCGACCCAGCGCCGCCGCGGCGGATCGGGCTGCGTCGGCCCAGTCTTCTCGACCGTCTCCTCCATCGTGCCGGTCTCGACACCCAGCAGCTTGAGCGCCTCGACCGCCCCGGCCGGTCGGGCCTTGGGTTCGGGCTGCATCACCGCATGCAGCAGCGAGAACAGCGGCTCGGGCACGCCATAGAGTTCCGGCGGCTGCTCCTTTTGCTCGAGCAGTTGCTTGACCGTCTTGTCCTGCGAGGCGCGCTTGCCCCGCAGTGCCGACAGCAGCGTCACGCCCATACTGTAGAGATCGCTGCGCGGGTCCATCGGCAGGTTGTCCACCTGCTCGGGCGACGCATAGGCCAGCGTCATCATGTTGAGCGTGGTGGTGGTCTCCTGCTTGCCCATGTCCTTGGCGATGCCAAAGTCGATCAGCGTCGCCTGGGCCGCGTCGTTGCTGCGCAGGATCACATTGCCCGGCGTCAGGTCGCGGTGGAGCACGGCCTTGGCGTGGGCCGCGGCCAGGCCCGTCAGCACCCGCTTGGCGACCGCCTCCACCTCGGCCGGCGACATCGGCCCCTGGTCGATGCGCGAGGCCAGTGTCATGCCCTCGACGAACTCCATGACCAGAAAGCTCAGCTTCTGGCCGCGGATCTCGGTATCCATCATGTCGGCGTAGTGCACGATGGCCTGGTTGCGGACGTCGTGCAGCGCGTCGGCCTCGCGTTTCATGATCTTTAGGACGGTCGGGTCCTGCGCGTACTCGGCCTTCAGCAGCTTGATGGCGACGTCGCGGCCGGTCGAGCGGTTGCGCGCACGGTAGACCTCGCCGGTGCCGCCCTCGCCGATCTGGGCGACGATCTCGTAGGTGAAGTTAAGCACCTCGCCGGGTGCGAGCTGGCCTGCCATGGCTCTGCCTCTATCCGACGGCTGCCGATGCCGCCCTACCGTCCCCTGCCGCCGAACGGGCGCCCCAGATACCACAACGCCCGATACCCTTTACACGATCCACACCACGAATGTCTGCGCGCGACAAAGCATCCGGCGCTGCGTTGCACGCACCTTACGCGGGCGCGTTGACAAAGTGCACGAACCCAGGCGCGAAGCTGCGCAGGACCGGGTGCCCGCGGGCTGCGTGCAGCGCACCGCCGGGCCCGAGGCTGGGCTCAGAGCACCGAGAGACGGCGGCCGGCATCGCCGATCGCGACGAACGGGCCCCAGAAGATCGGGTCCGACGTGCGCACGTCGCGCGCCAGCGCCCGGCGCGCGTTGCTGAGCGCAGTGCGGATCGTCTGTCCGTCGCGCAGGCCGCTGTACATCGCGTCCATCGTCTCGGCCGTCACCCGGTCGCCCACCGGCCAGTGGCTGGCGATCACCGCCGAGGACCCGGCGTCGAAGAACGCGCGCGCCAGACCCGACAGCGCCTCGCCCCCCTCGGCGTTGAAGTCCTCGTCGGTCGGTCCGGCCGTATCGCAGGCCGACAGCACCACCAGATCGGCATCCAGGCTGAGCCGCAGGATCTCGACATCCGTCAGCAGCCCGTCCGAGCCAGAAACCCCAGACGCGGTGACCGACAGGGCGGGACGGCGCAGACAGTCGCCCGTGGGCAGGATGCCGTGGGTGGCGAAGTGCAGCACGCCAAAGCCCTCCAGCCGGCCGGTGTCGTCCTCCTCGCTGACCCGGGCCTCGGTGAAATCGGCCCCCAGCACCGCGACGCTGCTGCCGCCGAACAGGCGGCTCACGCTCTCGACCTCCAGCCGCGTACCCTCCAGCGGCGGCAACTGCGAGATCTGCTCGGCCACCGGCAGACAATCGTCCGGCAGGAACGACTGCTCTAGGATGGTGTTGGGATCGGCGCCCGGCTCGAAATCGCCGAAGGCGATGATCGGCCGCGGCTCGATCTCCACCGTGCGGGCGCGCAGCTCCACCAGGTTGCGCGGCGCCGGGACATAGGAGACTTCGTAGGCGTTGCCGAGCCATGCGACGTCGGTGAAATCCTCCAACCGAAACAGGTCGGGCGTCGCACTCTCGCGCGTCGCCAGCACCTCCATCGGGATCACCGTCAGCGCGTCCGAAAGCGAGAACACCAACTGGTCGATCCCCGCCAGATCCGGCTCCAGCGGCTCGATGAACGCCTCGTAGATCCGGTAGGACTCGTTCGGGGTATAGATCAGCTGCTTGCGGAAGATGTCGCGCAGGCCGGCGACGATGCCGTTGACCTCGGCGACCGACAGCGCCTGCGGCGTCGCCACGCGATAGCCGTCGGGCGTGATCAGGAAGGCCAGGCTCTCGGGATCGCCCAGCACGATCTGGATATAGGCCTCGCCCGGCTCCAGCGCGGCCTGCACCTCGGCGATGGGCGCCGCCCCGGTCAGGCGGTCGAAGAAGTCGGGGTCCAGCGCCAGCAGCGCGGCGACCGCAGCTTCCTCGCGCGCGCGGGCCTCGTCGAAGCGGCGCTGCACGTCGGCCCGGAGCGCGGTGGAGCCGAGCGAATTGCGCCCTTCGACCAGGGCGCGCTGGGCCACGACCAGGGCCAGCTCCTCGCGCGCGGCGGTGAAATTGCGGATGGCGGTGGCAAGCGGCCCGCCCCCCTCGGCCCGCGCCGCCGCGGCGACCGAGACCGAGGAGGCCGTCACCTGGCTGCGCACCACCTGGGCCGCGGAGAACAGCGCCTCGTCCAGCTCGGCCGCGCGGCCGGGGTTCTGGGCCACGATCCGGCGGGTCAGCGCCACATAGGGATAGAGCAGGTCGTAGGACACGCGCACCGTCGCGCCCTTCAGGATATCGAACGCCTCGGCGAAGGCGCCCAGCGCCGCCTCGTCGCGGCCCAGGGTCGCCAGGATCCGGCCCTCGATCGCCTTGGCCCGTCCCATCAGGGCGGTGCGGCCAATGTCGGCGCCGTACTCGTTGATCGCCTCGCGCACCATGGCCAGCGCCGCAGCAGGCTCGCCCGCGCCCAGCAGGATCTCGGCCTTGGTCACCTTGAAGCGCGGCACATAGCTGGCCGAGGCCCCGTCGATGGGCGCCACGCGGGCCAGCGCGTCGTCGATGGTGCGCAGCGCGATGGTCGTGCGGTTCTGGCTGAGATAGGCAAAAGCGAGGCCCGCGAGGTTGACGCCTTCCTCGATCAGCCGGCGCTGCGCCTCGGCCGAAAGCTGCAGCACCGAGCGCGAGACCTCGTCCTCCAGCAGCCTCAGACCCCTGCTATCGGCGACCGAGACCGAAGCCGCTTCCGCCCGCGCCAGCGTCTCGGCCCCCACGGCAGAACGGTTGAGGTCGTGCAGCGCGGTGTAGATCTTGGTGCGCTCCACGGCCTCGACATCGCCCAGCGCGGCGGCCGCCTTGAACATCCCGTCGGCGGCCGTGAAGTTGCGCTGGTTCGAGTAGACCAGCGCGATGTTCGCCAGCACGATGGTGCGCGGCGGGACGTCGACACAGGCCGCCACGGCGTCGGGCCGCTCGTCATAGGTCGACAGGATCTCGGTCCAGCCGCGCAGCGCCTCGTCGTACTCGGTCAGGAAGTTCGCGCGGAAGGCCGCGTTCGCGCGCTGCTCGATCTCGGCACAGAGCGCGCCGTCGCTGACCTGGGTCGGGCGTTCCTGCGGGGCGCAGGCGGCCAGCAATGCTGCGCCGGCGATCAGCGCGCCGGCGGCCAGGGTCGAGGTCTTGGTGGGCATCCGCTGCGTCGGCGTCCGCATCATTGCGCCTCCTCCTCGTTGCCGTCGGGCGCCTCGCGATCGCCCTGGGTCCACAGGTTCTCGTTGCCGGTGGCCGAGTACAGCGTGCCGAAGTCGACCGACGGCAGCGGGAACACCGGCTCGCGCGTCTCCAGGAACGGGGCCACCAGGACGATCTCGTCCTCCAACGGCTTGTTCGAGGGGAACCCGCCCTCGGTCCCGCTGCCCGGGGTGCCGGGGATCTCGCCGCCGGGGAACGCGGGCTCGGGCAGCGGGATATCGCGCGTCACGTCCGGCTCGTCCGGATTGGGCGGGACGGGCTCGCCGGCGCCCACCCCGGCAGACCCTGCGACCGGCGCCAGATCCACCTGAATGCGGTCGATCACCGTGTCGGTGTCGCCGGTCAGGGAGGATGTGTCCACGCCCACGGTCACCGGCGTGCCCTGGCCCGGCCCCGCGGCCGCTGCGACGGCGGGCAGCGCGGCGCGGAACGTCACGCCCGTGGCGCCGTCCACCGTGAAGGGCGGGAACGCGGCCTCGCCCAGCGACGGCTCGACCGTCCCCAGGGTCGGCGCCTGGAACAGCAGCGGATTGCCGAACACGTCGTTGAAGGTGATGGTCCCGCTGGCGCTGCTCAGCCGGAAGAACCCGTCCGCCGACACGCCCGACAGGGTAGCGTCGCCGACCACGTCCTGCTCCAGCAGCGTAAAGGCGAAGTTGCTGAAGGTCAGCGTCGCCGGCGTCGACAGCCCGGCCAGCGCCGCCGCGCCGCCGGCGTTCACCGTGTCGGCGTCCAGCGCCGTGCCGGCGACCGCGCTGTTCACCGCCAGGGCCCCGCCGCTGCCCAGCGCAAAGTCGGCCAGCACCGCCTCGAAGACCGTCAGATCGCCGCTTGCCGACAGCACGGTTTGGCCGTCCACCAGCAGGTCGGTGGCTGCGATCGCGCCGCTGGCGATGGCCACCAAATCGCCGTCCACGCTGACCCGTGTGAGCGTGAGCAGGCTGGGGTTGGCGATGGTCAGGTTGGCGCCGAACACCCCGTCCGTGATCGCCACCGGACCGGCCGAGGTGACGCCGACATCGGACCCGAAGGACACCCTGTCGGCCGTCAGCCCGGGCGCCGAGAGGGTGCCGAGCCCGGTTGCCGAAACGTCGCTCAGCGTCGTCGCGGTATCGCTGGCCGCCGTCAGATCGCCCTGCACGAACAGGTTGGCGAGGCTGAGCGAGGCCGTCTGTCCGGTGTCGAGCGGACCCAGGATGTCGGCCCCCAGGATCGTGAGGTCGGTCCCCGCGGCCAGCGGCGCCAGCCCGCCCAGCAGCGACGTGTTGATCGCGATCACCGGGCCCACCAGGCTGGCGAGCCCGGTCGCTTCGACGCCCGTCAGCGTGACCGACGTGTCGCCCGAAACGCCCAGCGTGGTGTCCACCACCGCGTTGGTGACCTGCGCCACGCCGCCCGAGGCGATGTCCAGCGAGGCGTTGCCGCTGACATCCTGCACCGTCACCGCCCCGGTCGAGACCGCCGTGATCGCGCCCAGCACATCGGCGCGCACCAGATCGACGGGTGCGCCCGTCAGATCGACGGACCCCGCGGTCGCGTCGGTCACCGACACGGCCGCATCGCTGCTGGCCGTCAACGCGCCAGTCACCGCGATCCGCTCGAACGTCAGCGGTACCGTCTGGCCGGCGAACAGCGCCGTCAGGCCGCCGACGACCGAGGTGTCGGTCACCGTGATGTCGCTGACGGTGTCGCCGTCCGCGGGCGCCAGGCTGAGCGCGCCGCCGATCCGGCTGTCATCGATCGTGACCGACTGGCCCGCCGTGACCGTGGCGTTGCCGGTCGACACGATGCTGGCCGTCTGGAACCGCCCGTTCAGCCCCACGGTGTCGCCGATGTAGGTGCCGTTGATTGTTGCGCCGTCCACGACGTCGGCGACCAGCGCGCCGTCGCCGCCCACACCGTCGGCGTTGGCGCGTAGCGAGACGTCGAACACGTCGCCGCCCACCCCCTCGACCGGCCCGTCGCCCTGGATCGTCACGTCCAACGCGTTGGCATCGCCCAGCGCCACCAGCGTCGGCCTTGCCACGGTCACGGCGCCCTGGAAATCGTTGTAGACGGCCGTGCCGTTCACCACCCCGCTCGGCAGCACCACGCTGACCGGCAGGAACGTGACCCCGTCGCCGACCGACTGTGGGAACGGGCCAAAGTCGGTGGTGCCGGCGACGCTGACCAGCGTGGTGAAATCGGCGATGGCCACGATGTCGTCGTTCAGCGGGATATCGCCGGTCAGGGCCAGGCCCGTCAGCGCCGGCGCGTTCACCGTGGGATCGTCGCCCTGCCCGTCCGGCAGGGTCGCGTCGGGCAGCTTGGTCACCGCCTGGGCGTCGACCTCGATGCTCGCGACCTCGAGAAAGCCCAGGTTCAGCGCCAGCGTGTCGATGCCCGCCAGCGCGTCGCCCCGCACGCCGTTCAGCGTGATCGAGGTGCCGCCCACGCGGGCAGGCTGCAAAAAGTCGAAGTCCGCCTCGGCCACACCCAGATCGACGTTGGTCAGCGACACGACGGGCAGCTGCAACACCACCTGGAGCGGGGTCAGCGTGATGTCCGTCACCGCGCCGTCGCGCAGGAACAGCGCATCGCCGCTGCCGATCACCGTCAGCGTCAGCAGGTCGAAATCGTCGATATCCAGCGTGCCGCCGAACTCGTTCAGCACATCGCCAGGGTCGATCTGGCCGATCACCGTCAGGTCTTCGGCGAACACGTCCGTCATGGTGACCTGCACGTCCTGCACGTCGGCCTGCACGGTGATGTCGATAAACCCGTTCTGCGCAACGGTGCCCGAGCCGTCCTCGACGCCTGCGAAGATCCGGCTAAAGGTCGAATCCGCCCCGATCTCCAGGTCGAAGCCTACCTGGGCATAGCTGTCGACCACGTCGAAGCCGGTGTCGCTGGCCGCCGTCACCGTGGCGCCGATGAACTGGGTCGTCCCCCCGATCGAGGTGTTCGCCGCCAGCGGCAGCGTGACGTCGTCGAAGATCAGCGTCGCGGAAATCTCGTCGACGGCCGCGAACGAGGCGTTGCTCAGCGCGCTCAGCCGCGTGCCCGGCTGGAACAGAATGGCGCCGCCGCCCTGCACCGTCACGGTGTCGCCGCTGACTTCGACTTCGGTCGGGTCGTCGAAGCTCAGATCCAGGAACGAGACGCCGCCGTTGTCGCTGACGATGGTCACATCGCCCGTGCCCAGGACCTGGCGCACCGTCAGAGCGGCTTCGACCGAGTTGGCCGCGTCGCGCGCCAGGCTGATGTTCGCGCCTCGCGCCTCGACGCTGGAGAACGCGTTGCTCGGCACGTCGATCAGCACGTCGGCGGTCCGGCTGACCGCCAACAGATCGATGGCGTCGGGCTCGCCGCCCGCCAGCCCGGCGTTGACGATCGAGGTGCCGGCCTGCTGGGTGATCGCGCCATCGGCGAAAAAGCCCAGGAAGCCCTCGGCCTCGATGTTCGGCAGCGCGAGTGCTGCGGTGCCGGCATCGATGGTGCCGTTGGTCGCGTCGATCAGGTCGACGCCGCTGATGTCCAGCGCGCCGTCGGCGTTCAGCGTGCCGCCGATCAGCGTCAACGGCTCGCCCGGCCGGGTGATCACGGTCACGTCGCCGCTGGCGCTGACGGTGACGAAGTTCTGGATCGTCACCCCCTGCGTGCCGGCGGGGTCGACCGGGGTGGCGGCGCCTGCGGCATTCAGCGTGATCGAGCCGTTCAGGAACATGCCCGCGGTAAAGACGATGCTGTCGCCCGCCTCCAGCGTCAGGTCCAGCGTGTTGCCGCTGGCGAAGTTGTTGACCGGCGTCTGCACCAGGATGTCGTCGGTGGCCTGCAGCAGCAGCGTGCCGTCGACCGACTCGATGAACGCGTCGGTGATGTCGGTGCTGTTGTCGTCTCCCTCGGTGAGCGCGAAGTTCGAGCCGAGATCGGCGAACAGGATGTCGAAGCCCACCGCCCCCAGCGGCGCGCCGAACTCGCCGCCGCTCTCGGGCACGACGCGAATGATCTCGGGGTCCAGGAGCAGCGTGCCGGCCTGCCCCAGCGGCGCCGCCAGCGCGACGTCGCCCTCGATCTCCAGATACCCGCCCGACACTTCGACAAAGCCGCCGTCGCCGGTGGTGCTGGTCGCATCGATCCGTCCGCCGAAGAAGGTGGCGCTGTCGCCCCAGACCACAGCGCTGCCGGCGTCGCCCAGGCCCGAGACATCGATGCTCGCCCCCTCGGCCACCAGGGCGATGTCGGCGTTGGGCAGCGGGCCCTGACCCTGCACGTCGCCGCCGATACGGACCGTGCCGCCGGTGGCGCCCGAGGCGTCGATCGCCGCCGTCTCGGCCAGCTTGACGCGCTCGCCCGTCACCGTGACCGTGCCGCCTCCCAGCGCCCCGCCCGAGGCGTCGAGCGTGCCGGCGACCTCGACGCGCCCGCCCGACAGGCTGATCGTGCCGCCCGCCACGTCGATCGACGTCGCCTCGATGGTCCCGCCGGCAAAGACCGTTGCCTCGAGCACGCCCTGCACGGCCGCGGCATCCAGCGTCACGCTGCCGCCCGCCACCGAGATCGTGCCGGTGTTCGACGCGGTGGCCATCTCGGCCTGGCCCATCGGCAGCGCCAGGATCCCGTCGCCTGCCAGGTCGACCGAGAACGTCTCGGCTCCTGCCACGACGACCCGGCCGAGCTGCCCGGTGATGGTGCCGGCGTTGGCGGCCTGGGGTGCCACCAGGCCGACCAGCCCGGCCTCGCCGAAGGTGATCGTCCCGTCGTTCACCACCACCGCGTCGGCAGCGCCCGGCCGATCGAAGCTGCCGCCGCCGGCCATGAAGGCGCCGTCGTCGATGTCGGCCGTGGTGGCGATCAGCCCGCCCACGTCGACCTGCGCCTCAGCCCCGATGGTGATGCCCTGCGGGTTGACGATCCACACGTTGCCGGTGGCGCTGAGGCTGCCGTCGATTTGGCTGGCGCCGCCGCCGCCCGTCACGCGGTTCAGCGCGATGGCCCCTGCGCCCGGCTGCTCGAACGTCACCGCCTCGCCCGCACCGATGTCGAAGCTGGACCAGTCGATGATCGCCCGATCGGTCGCTTGGCGCACGGTCGTGGTGGCGCCGCCGATCTCGATGCTGGCCTGCCCGCCGATCACGACGCCGCCCTCGGGCCCCGCCAAGGCTGCGCCGGGCGCCAGGACCAACGACACCAGCGCCGTGGTGATCCAGGCGCGCCGCCGCGCCGGTGCAACCTGGGCGCCCCGCCGCGCCGGCACGAGCTGAGTGCGCCGCCGCGTGACGTTCATCGGTGCGCCTGGCAGCGCCGTGCCTGTCTCCGGGCGGGTTTTCGTGCCGCGCGCCATCCTCGCCTCCCGGATCAGAAGAACCACACCAGCGAGCCGAACACCCGCACCGTGTTGTCGCCGGTGCGCGCGATCGGGTCGCCGAACGGGCGGGCGACCTCGACCTCGAGCTGCGGTCCCTCGGGCACCGTCAGCCGCGCGCCCAGACCCGCCGACACCCGGTCCAGCGTCTGCACCCCGGGCGTGTCCGAGAAGAACACGATGCCATAGTCGCCGAAACCGTAGAAACCATAGTCGAAATCGCGGCCCACCAGGGTCACGGTATCGTCGTAGCGCAGCTCGCCATAGACCGCGAAACCGCTGTCGCCCGAGATCTCGCTGGGGTCGTAGGCCTTGAGAAAGCGCGACCCGCCAAGCTGCAGCCGCTCGGTCGCCAGCAGCGCGTCGGGCGAGTACTGGCCCACCATGCGCGCATCCATGCTCACATTGCCGACCAGCGGCTGCGCCCGCGTGACGGTGCCGCGGAACGACGTGAAGCTGCCCGACTGGAAGAAGTTCGAGGTGTTCGCATCGCCCTCGCCCGTGGCGCCCAGGATGGTCAGGCCGCGCCGCACCTCGGCGTCGAACGCGGTCGAGCCGAACGGGTCCGCCACCTGGCCCCGCGCGCCCAGGAACAGCACGCGCAGGCTGTCGTCGGTCAGCACGATGGTGTCGCCGCTGTCGGTCTGGCTCTCCACCAACTCGAACCCGCCGCGCCCCCAGAGCGAGAGCCGCCGGGTGCGGATGAACGGGTGCTCGACCAGCAGGCCGACGTTCAGCTGGCTGCCGTCCAGATCCAGCGGATCGACCAGATCGCCCGGACGGGTGCGCGAGACGACGGCAAAGGCGCGCAGCTCCGTCCCCGTGGGCAGGAAGGCGCGCTGCGTCAGCGCCAGCGTGTTGCGCTCGTCCAGATCCGGCGCGTCGTTAACGGACCACGAGTTAAAGTACGCCACCTCGGTCGACAGGCCGTACTGGGCGTAGGTGTTGGCATAGGCGATACCGCCGAAGATCCCCGGCCCGATCACCGGGCTGTCGCGGCTGGTGACGATACCGACCGCGTTGAACGGCTCGCGCTCGACATTGACCGAGAGCACGATCAGCCCGTCGCCGGAGCCGGCCGAGGGCACGAAGGTCGCTCGGGTCACACCCGGCAGGTCGGTGATCAGCAGCGACGCGCGCTCCAAATCCTCGACCCGCGGGTCGACCAGCCCCAAGAGGTCCGCGACATAGGCGTCGATCAGGTCGCGCACGGGGCCGATCTCGCCGTCGGGCTCCTCGACCTCGACCCGCTCGATGGTCGCCCCCAGCACGGCGATGCGGATGCGCGCGCCGTCGGCCTGGATATCCTGACGCGGCAGCAGCACGCGGGTAAAGACGAAGCCCTCGCGCTTCAGCGTCAGCTCGATCTCGCGCGCGATGTCATAGACATCGGCCAGCGTGACGTCGGTGCCGAGCCGGTCCACGTAGAGCGGCACGGCCTGCTCCACCGGCAGCCGCGTGTCGGCCGGCAGCGGCCCGCCGTCGCGACCCACCAGCTCGATAGCCTCCAGGCGCAGCAGCACCGTCTCGGCCCCCGGCGGCGCGGTGATCGAGGCGCGCGGCACCGGCAGCGGGCCCGCCGGCCGCTGCGGCCGGGCCTCCTCGATGGTCGCTTCCAGATCGTCGAGTTGCTGCAGGGCGGACTGTTGGGCGCCTGCTGGTCCCGCCGCGGCGATCCCGGCCGCAACGAGGATCGCCAGGGCCGCCGCACGCCGCACACACACCGCCACGATACCGCTCCAGCGGCGTCGCCGCGCGGCCGAGGCGCCCGTCATCGAGCCTTGCATCACGTCCCTGTCCGTCCCGCGTTTGGTTATTTTCCGACGCGGGCCGGGGCGCGGGGCCGCCGGCCGCGCCGTGCGCCGGCGGTCAGCCGCCGGCGTCGATCTTGACCTGGATCTCGACCCGGCGCTGCGCCCCCGCGCGGGGGCTGGCGCTGGCCAGCAGGCGCGTCTCGCCCATGCCCACGGCCTGCAGCTGCGCCGAGGCCAGGCCGCAGCTATCGACCAGGTACTGCTTGGCGCTGTCGGCGCGACGCTGCGACAGCACCTTGTTGTACGCGTCCGAGCCCGACGCGTCGGTGTGCCCGATCACGAAGTACTGCGAGCCCGGGTTGAGCGCGAGATCGGCCTGCATCGACAGGCAGAGATCGTCCAACACCGAGCGCGCTGTGTCGTCCAGCGATGCGCTGTCGTGGCCGAAGCGGATCCCGCGCGAGACCGCGATATCGTCGTCCAGCGCCAGCGGCGTATCGGCCGATACGGTAGTGCCCGTGGGTGTGCCAGCCGTGCCGCTGCCCGAGGACGCCGTGCTGGTTCCCGTGCTGGCATCCGGGGTCGTCGAGACCGTGGCGCCGCCGGACGTGGCGCCTGCGCTGGCAGCGGCGCTGGCGCCGCCGGCTGCGTTCGAGCCGGTTCCCGTAACCTGCTGGAACGAGCGTGTGCCCTCTTCCTCTTGGCGCTGGCGGATCAGCGCCTCGCGCTGCTGGCGCAGCCGTTCCAGATCCTGCGCCGACTGCGCGGCGACCGCCTGGGGCATCGCCACCGCGCCGACCATCACGGCCGTTCCCGTGATCGCCGCCGGCGTCGCCATGCCCAGCACGGCACCCATCGCCCCGGCCAGCGCCCAAACCGCGCCGCCGCGACCCGTTGTCCCAGAGCGTCCCATCGCCACCCCGCACCCCCTGTTGCGTCCGAAACCCAACGTCATGACCATACCTCCGCCGCCGACATCGTCCAGTGACAAGCCAACGCGCCCCTGTGCCCGCGTTGATTGCGCGCCGTTGGGGCAACAGTGCCTATACGTTGCGCGTTCTGGCTTCCGGTGCATCACGACGATACCCTCTTGGCGAAAGCGAGACAGCCGCGGTCGAACACGGGATCGTGTAGAGCGGGGGGCGCGATCCGGCGCTGGGGCAGCGCTGGGGCAGCGCTCGGGCAGCGCTGGGGCAGCGCTGGGACGGGCCGCAGGGCGGCATGCCGGGCCCAAGGCTCGGTGGGGGGAGAGGTAGGGGACGCCATGCGACTAGTGCCGAGCATCCTGCTCGCGGGGGCAATCGTTCTGGCGCCGCTGGTGTGGCACCTGGCACCGCAATACCTGCCGCTGGCCGAGGACAGCGGCCCCGACCCGGCCGAGGCCGAGCGCGCGTCGCTGCGCGCCGAGATCGCGGCCCTGGCCGAGCGGGTCGACGCGCTGGACCGCCAGATCGCGCGGCTGCGCAGCAGAGGGACCACGCCGCGGCGCGACACGGTCGAGGACGAGCCGCAGGACCGCGGCGGCGAGAGCGGCGCTCTGGTCGGCATCTACGCCCGTGTCGTCGCCATCGCCGACCGGCGCGCGGTGAACGAGCCGCTGACGGTGCCGCGGCCCAGCGATCTGGTCGAGATCTTCGGCCCGCCGAGCGAGACGCTCACGCAGGACTGCCAGGAGCCGACGAACGCGTTGCTGCTCTCGCTGTTGCGGCTCGACGACGTGGGCCCGATCCGGGTGCGCATGATCGAGCCTGCGCTCGAGTCGCTGCGTCAGATCTTCGCCAACGTGCGCGCGATCCAGCCCGACCTCTACGAGCGCATCCAGTCGTCGGGCTCGCTGTGCGTGCGGCTGGTGCGGGGCAGCGAGGACCGGGTGTCCGCGCACGCCTATGGGTTGGCGGTGGACATCAATATCGACGGACAGCTCGACGTGCTGGGGGACGGGCGCACGCAACTCGGCCTGACGATCATGGCCGAGTACTTCAAGCGCGAGCAGTGGATCTGGGGCGCCTCGTTCGGGCGCGAGGATTCGATGCACTTCGAGGTGAGCCTCGAAAAGCTGCGCGAATGGCAACGCCGCGGCCTGCTGGACGCGCCCGAGGGGGCCGAAGCGTCCGAATAGCGCGACCGCGCGGGCCCAAGCGCGTAGCGCGACCGCGGGGGCCGAGCGCCCGGGGTCCAGCCACCTCGCCGGCCGCCTGCAGGGCCGCGGGCCGACGGCCGCGGTATGCCGAGCGGCTGTGCCGCATCGGCATCCATGATGCCAGCGACCGCACGCCCAACGGCCCCGGGCCGCCGGTGTGCGCCCCCATTTCGCGGGCGCGAAACGGCCGCTCGACGGGGCGCCAAAACCGCGCAATTCTGACCGCGTATACCGATCACGCCGCCGCTCCCAGGGGACCGCGCCGATGTTCGCCTCTCTGACCTCCGCCCTGGCGCGCGGGTCGCCGCTGCGAGCGCGGCTCGGCGGCGCGTTGCGCGAGCCGCTGGTGCAGTTCGCGCTGATCGGCCTGGCGATCTTCGCGCTGGATCGAGCGACCGAGGCGCCGCCGGTCGACCCCAACCGCATCGTGATCGACACCAGTGTGCAGCGCGAGCTGTCGGATCTCTACCTGAACGCCCACGGCACCCGGCCCAGCCGCGCAAAGCTGGAGGAGCTGATCGAGGTCTATGCGACCGACGAGGTGCTGTTCCGCGAGGCCCGCGCGCTGCGCCTGGACGAGGGCGACGAGGTGCTGCGCGCGCGGCTCACGACCCGCATGCGCACGATGCTGCTGAGCGGCATCACCGTCGAGGACCCGGACGAGGCCACGCTGCGTGCCTGGCATGCCGAGCGGGCCGCCGATTTCCGTGAGCCCGCGCGCCTCAGCTTCCAGATTGTGCCGCTGGACGCGCCCGACGAGGCGGCGGCGCGGCAGATGGCGACCGACCTCAACGACGGCACGGCCGACCCGGCGGTGGACTTTCCGCATGCCGTGCCCGTCGTCGACCGTCCCGAGCCGCAGCTCCGTCGCATTGTGGGCGACGCGTTCGTCGACGCCGTCATTGCCGGGGCGCCGGGCGTGTGGCAGGCCGTGCCCTCGCCCCGCGGCTGGCAGGTCACCGCCTTCGGCACGCGCCAGACCTCGGCCACCCCGCCCTTCGAGGACGTCGCCGACCGGGTGCGGGAGGCGTGGCAGGAGGCCGAGCGCAACGCCCGCGCCAGAACCGATCTCGAAGCGCTGAAGGCGCGCTATGCGCTGGAGCGTACGGCGCTGGACCCCGCGTTCTATGCCCCGCCCGACGCCGGCCGCCAGCCCGGCGACGGGGTGGACGCGGCATCCCACGGCAGCAGCGCCGCGCCCGCAATCGCCGCGCCCGACAGCGCCGAACCCTTCAGCGCCGCGCCCGCAATCGCCGCACCCGGCAGCGCCGCGCCCGACGGCGCCGTCAGCCAATGATCGCGCCCTGCACGCCGGGCGTGGCCTCGCCCCGCACGCCGGGCGTGGCCTCGCGCCGCATCCCGTCGCTGCTGCGCCCCGCTGCCGTTTGGCGGGCGCTGGCGCTGGGGCTGCTCTGCCTCGCCGCCGGGGCCGGCGGGGCCCGCGCCCACGTGACCGAACTGGCGGTGCTGCGCATCAGCGAGACCGGCAACGGCCGCTATGCCGTGGTCTGGGAGATGAAGCCCGAGACCGACTTCGGCAGCGCGCTGGAACCGATCTTCCCGCCCCATTGCGCGTTCCAGGGTGGCCTGCTGGACTGCGGCGCACGGGGCCTGGTCGGCACGCTGGGCTTCGACGCGATCGGCGCAGGCCAGTCGGCGGCGCTCTTTAAGATCCACGCCCGCAACGGTGGCATCCGGGTGATCACGCTGACCCCGTCGCAGCCCACCGTCCTGCTGTCGCCCAACTACGACAGCGTGAGCGTGGCGGGGATCGTCGAGATCTTCGTCAGCTACGTCGACATCGGCTTTCGCCACATTCTCGAAGGTGTCGACCACCTGCTGTTCGTGCTGGGCCTGATGTGGATCTCGGCCACGGGCTGGGGGCTGGTCAAAACGGTCACGGCGTTCACTGTGGCCCACTCGATCACGCTGGCGGCGGTGTCGCTGGGCTGGGTCGGTGTGCCCGAGAGCGTCGTCAACACCATGATCGCGCTCTCCATCGCCTTTCTCGGGGTCGAGATCGTGCGCGAGGCCCGGGGGCAGACCTCTGTTACGCTGCGCAACCCGTTCGTGGTGGCGTTCCTGTTCGGCCTGCTGCACGGCTTTGGCTTTGCCGACGGGCTGGCGGCGCTGGGCCTGCCCGACGGCGCGGGGCTGGTGGCGCTGCTCGGCTTCAACATCGGCGTCGAGGCGGGGCAGCTCACCTTCGTCGCCGTAGCACTGGCGCTGGCCTGGAGCACGCGGGTGCTGCACCTGACACTGCCCGAGCGCGGCGCGCTGCTGCCCGCCTATGGCCTGGGCGGCATCGCGATGTTCTGGTTCTTCGACCGCACCGCGGTCCTATTCGGAGTGTAGTCCCATGATCCAACACCGCCCGATCCGCCGTGCGCGCGCCATCGCCGCCCGTTCGGCCTGCCGTCGACCCGCCCGTCTCGCGGCGCGTATCGCAGGCGGGCTGGCGGCGCTGGCCGCGGTGTTGGGCGCAGGGCCCGCGGCGGCGCACAGCGTCGAGGGCGTGGCAGGCGGGCTGGCCAGCGGTCTGCTGCACCCGCTCTTGGGCCCCGACCACCTGGTGGCCATGGTCGCCGTCGGGTTGTGGGGCGCCCAGCTCGGCCGGCCGCTGCTGATCGCGCTGCCCATCGCCTTTCCGATGATGATGGCGATGGGCGCCGTGCTGGGCATCGCCGGCGTGCCGCTGCCGGCGGTCGAGGTGGGCATCGCCGCCTCGGCGCTGGTCCTGGGGCTGGTGGTGGCGCTGGCCTGGCGCGCGCCCGTATGGCTGGCCGTGACGCTGGTCGCGGTATTCGCACTGTTCCACGGCCACGCCCACGGCACCGAGCTGCCCCAGGCGGCCGAGCCGCTGGCCTATGGGATCGGCTTCGTTGCCGCCACGGGCCTGTTGCACCTGGCAGGCATCGCGCTCGGTCTGCTGAACGATGGCAAGACGGGCACCGTGGTCGTGCGGGGCTGCGGCGCCCTGGTGGCAGCGGCCGGCGGCTGGTTCCTGGCCGGCACGCTCGCCTGACATGCACCTGGGCCCTATCCGCCCGGGTCCCCTCCTCGTGGGTCCCCTCCGCCTGCGCCCCGTCCGCCCGGGCCCCGTCCGCCCGGGCCCCGTCCGCCCCGGCCCCATCCGCATGAGCCCCGTCCGCGTGGGTCTCCTCCGCCTGGGCCCCGTCCGCCCGCGTCCCGTCCGCGAGGGTCCCATTCGCCCGGGTCCCGTCCGCCCGGGCTCCGTCCGCCTGGGTCCCGTCCGCCCGGATCCCGTCCGCCTGGGCCCCATCCGCCTGAGCCCCGTCGGCGTGGGTCCCCTCCGCCTGGGCCCCGTCCGGCAAGGCCCCATCCGCCTGAGCCCCGTCGGCGTGGGTCCCCTCCGCCTGGGCACCGTCCGCCTGGGTCCCGTCCGCCTGG
>JBCCMW010000010.1:0-27379 GCA_039026175.1 Pseudomonadota bacterium | reverse complement strand
TCCAGCATCGCCAGCCCCCGGGCCAGCGCAGCTTTGCCCCCGGCCGCGATGCTCGCCAGGGCCGCTGCGGCCGAGGCCGCCGCCGCAGCATCGGCCGCTTCGGCAGGGGGCGAGGACGGGCCAGCGGACGGGCCGGCTGGCGGGCCGGCGGGCGGGCCGGCAGGCGGGTCGCTGGGCGTGGTCATGGTGGGGTTCTAGGCAGGCCGATCCAGCGTGGCTAGGCCGCCGCGCCCGCGCCATCGTCCTTGTCGGTCGCCTCCGCGCCTTCGGCCCCATCGGTCGCCGCAGGCCGGTCGGCCGGCGCGGCCCCATCGCCGCCCGGGGCGACCTGGGCGGCAGGGTCGACATCCCAGGTCGCGGCCCCGTTGGCCCGCTTTTCGTGCAGGATGGCCGCCTGCGCCGCCGCCAGCCGCGCGATCGGCACGCGGTAGGGCGAGCAGGAGACATAGTCGAAGCCCGCCGCCTCGCAGAACGCCACCGAGCGGGCATCGGCCCCCTGCTCGCCGCAGAGCCCGACCGAAATGCCGGGCCGGGCCCCGCGCGCCCGCGCGGTTGCGATCTGCATCATCTCGCCCACCCCGTCGTAGTCCAGCGAGTGGAACGGGTCGTGGCGGTAGATCTCCTGCGCCACGTAGTCGTGCATGAAGCGCCCCGCGTCGTCGCGGCTGAGGCCATAGACCATCTGCGTCAGGTCATTGGTGCCGAACGAGATGAAATCCGCGATCTCGGCGATCTCGCCGGCGCGCAGGCAGGCGCGCGGGGTCTCCAGCATCACACCGACGCGGTAATCGACCATCGCCGCGCGCTCGGCCCGCACGGCCTCGGCCACGGCGTCGATGCGGGCGCGCAGGACCTCGAGCTCGCGGACCGAGGAGATCAGCGGGATCATGATCTCGGGAACCACCGGCGCGCCGGTCACGCTGCCGGCCTCCAGCGCGCCCTCCAGGATGGCGCGGACCTGCATCTCGTAGATCTCGGGGTAGGCGATGCCGACGCGGCAGCCGCGCTTGCCCAGCATCGGGTTGAACTCGGCCAGCTCCTTGGCCCGAGCCTGCACCTCCTCGGACGGCAGGCCCAGCGCGCGGCCCAGTTCGGCGATATCGGCGGCGCCGTGGGGCAGGAATTCATGTAGCGGCGGATCCAGCAGCCGGATGGTGACCGACTGGCCGGGCATCGCCAGGAACAGCGCGCGGAAATCGCCCTGCTGCATCGGGTGCAGTTCGGCCAGCGCTGCACGCCGGTCTTCGGCCGAGGTCGCCAGGATCATCCGGCGCATCGCCGAGATGCGGCCCGAGGGGAAGAACATATGCTCGGTGCGGCAGAGACCGATGCCGCTCGCCTCGAACCCCCGGGCGACGCGCGCGTCGGTCGCGGTGTCGGCGTTGGCGCGCACGCCCAGGCGCCGGCGCGCGTCGGCCCAGCCCATCAGCCGGCCGAAGGCGCCGGTGATCTCGGGCGGGCGGGTCGGCACCTCGCCCGCGATGACCTCGCCCGCGCCGCCATCGACCGTCAGCACGGCGCCGGCCTCGAAGCGTCGGCCGTCGGCGGCGATCAGCCCCGGGTTGCGCCGGTCCAGCCTCAGCGTGCGCGCGCCCACCACGCAGGGTTTGCCCAGACCGCGCGCCACCACCGCGGCGTGGCTGGTCATGCCGCCGCGCACCGTCAGCACGGCGCCGGCGGCGTGCATGCCGCGGATATCCTCGGGGCTGGTCTCGACCAGGGCCAGGATCGCAGGCCGGCCCCCGGCGGCCGCGGCCTCGGCATCCTCGGGCGAGAAAACCAGCGGGCCCGACGCGGCACCGGGGCTGGCGGCCAGACCCCGGCCCAGCGTGTCGCGCGCGGCGCTTTCGTCGATGGTGGGGTGCAGGTGCGCCTCCAACGCCGAGGGATCGACCCGCATCAGCGCCGCGTCGCGGGTAAGAGCGCCCATATCGGCCAGGTCGACGGCGATGCGCACGGCCGCGCGGGCCGAGCGGCGGGCCAGGCGCAGCTCGGTCAGCCACAGCGCGCCGTCCTCCAGCGTGAAGTCCAGCGAGAAGGCGTCGCCGAGGGCGCGCTCCAGCCGTCGCCCGGCCTCGGCCAGCGCCTCGGTCGCGCCGGGCGCTGTCTCCTCCAGCGTCCGGCTGCGCTGGCCCAGCGCCAGACGCTCGGACACGGTCAGCAGGACCGGGGTACGCAGGCCCATCAGCGCCTCTTCGCCCTGGGCACAGGCCAAATAGCGCCCGGCCAGGCGCGGCGCGCCCGTCTCCTCGTCGCGCAGGCCCGCGACCCCCGCGCCCGAAATCCCCGCGCCCGAGATACCGGCGCCCAGACCGACGACCATGGCCTGCACGATCACCGGCAGGCCCGCATCCGGCTCGCCGCCCCGGGCCAGACGCCGGTTGCGCGCCCGCGGGCCGGACCAGGCGGCCCAGAGCCCGGCAACCGCGCCCAGCGCCTGGTCCCGGGGCGCATCGGGCAGCGGACAGCCGGCCTCGGCCGCCAGTGCCAGATGCTCGGTCGCCAGCCGCCGCAGCGCCTCGGGCGACAGGGCGGTCTCGTCGTCCACGCCCTCGCGGCGCAGCGCGTCGTGCAGCGCGTACTCGAAATCCTCGTCGTCCAGCCCCGCGGCGGAGGCGCCCCAGGCCTGGGCCAGGCGGCGGCAGAGGTCGGCGGCGGCCCAGGCGCCGTAGCGGGCGGCCAGACCGTCGAGCGCCGCGGCCGAGGCGCCGACGTTCAGGATGCTGGGCGCTATGCCGCCGCCGTCGCCCTCGCCGCCCGCGGTGCCGGGCAGGGCCGAGGGGCGCACAGCCAGCAACAGCGGCTCGGCCCCTGCGCCCAGCCGCCGCCCGGTCGCCGCCTCGATCCGTGCGATGCCGGTCGCCAGCGCGGCGGCCCGCGCGGCCGGGTCGGCGACCGTTTCGGCATCCAGCACCACGGCCGGCGGCACCGGCAGGCCCAGCGCGGCCGCGGCGGCCAGCCACGCGGCTTTTGGGCCGAAACGCGCGGCGCTGACCTGATCGGTCGGCAGCACGGTGGCCGCGGGCAACATCGCGCCGTCGCCCGCGGCCCCGTCGCCCGCAGACGCAGGGCCGATCCAGCCGATGCCGGGCGCCGCGTTCATGACGCACCCGTCATACCGAGCGTGTTCGCGCCTGCACAAGGGACCGACGGCGCGCCACAGCGCCCCAGCCAGCCGCAGACCGCCCGCCGTGGCGTGCGGGCACCGCCCTACCGGCAGCGTCCCGCCCGGCCCCGTGCAGCGGGGACGCGAGCGCGCGTCGGTGCCTCAACCCTCGATCGCGGACCAGAGCGCGACACGGTCCATCGCGCGGCTGAGGGCGGAGAGGAGGCGCAGGCGGTTGAGCCGCTGCGCCGGATCGGACGCGTTGACGGTGACCAGATCGAAGAACGTGTCGACCGGGGCGCGCAGTTCGGCCATGGCGGCGGCGGCGGCGGCGAAATCCTCGGCCGCGAGCGCGGTCTCGATCCGCGGAGCGACGGCGGCCACGGCGTCGAACAGCGCGCGCTCGGCCGGCTCGACGGCCAGGGCCGCGTCGGGTTCGGCCGCGAAGTCGCCGTCGGGCTCCTTGCGCCGTTCGGCCGCCACGATGTTGGCGGCGCGGCGATAGGCGACCAACAGGTTGGCGCCGTCGTCGGTGGCCAGCAGGTCCTGCACGGCCCGCACCCGGGCGACCAGCAGCACCAGATCGTCCTGCCCGCCCAGGTCGAAACAGGCCTGGATCACGTCGTGCCGGATCCCCTGGTCCCGCAGCGCCACCTTTAGCCGGTCGGCGAAGAAGCCCAGCAGATCGGTCGCGATCATGCGCACCGCTGCCCGTACCTCGGCGCGGGGGAAATCGCGATCCAAGGCTTGGTCCACTTTGGCGCGCTTTTCGGGCGCTACCGTCTGGGCGACGTCGGCCGCGATGCGCGCGGGCACGCCCGACGCCAGGAACTGATCCATCACGCCCTCGGCCAGGGTCGGCAACAGCGGCAGGCGGACGCCGTTCTCCAGCAGAATGCGGATCGCCCCCAGCGCTGCGCGGCGGAGCGCGAACGGATCGCCCGAGCCCGTCGGCCGTTCGTCGATGGCCCAGAAGGCGGTCAGCATCGACAACCGGTCTGCCAGCGCGAGGGTCATCGCCAGTGGCTCGTTCGGCACCGGGTCGCCCGGGCGGATCGGCAGGTAGTGCGTCTCGCACGCCTCGGCGACGGCGGCATCCAGGCCTGCGGCGGTGGCATAGTGACGGCCCATCACGCCCTGTAGCTCGGGGAACTCGTAGACCATCTCCGAGGCGAGATCGGTCTTGACGATGTGCGCGGCCTTGCGCACCTGGTCCTTGGGCGCTGCGGTGCTGTCCGCTGCCGACAGCGCAAGACGTTCGATGCTGTACATCCGATTGCGCAGGGTGCCGATCTTCTCGTGGAAGGTCACGCGGCCGAGCGCGATCTCCCACGCCTCCAGCCCGCGGTCGCGCACCACGCGCAGGTCGTTTTCCCAGAAGAACGCGGCGTCGGCCAGGCGGGCGGCCAGGACGCGTTGGTTGCCGGCCAGGATCGTCGCCCCGCCGTCCGGCGCCTCGAGGTTGGCGACGGTGGCAAAGCGCTCGATCCGCCCCGTGGCGGGGTTGCGCAGCGAGAAGAACTTCTGGTGCTCGCGCATCGAGGTCTGCAGCACCTCGGGCGGCAGGGCGAGAAACCGCTCCTCGATGGGGCCGGTCAGCACGACGGGCCATTCGACCAGGCCCGCGACTTCGTCCAACAGCGCCGGGTCCTCGATCAGGTCCAGGCCCAGCGCGAAGGCCGCCTGGGTCGCGTCGTTATGGATCCGGGATTTGCGCGCCTCGGGGTCCAGCACGACGTGGGCGCCGGCCAGCACCTCGGCGTAGTGGTCGAACGAGCGCACCTGGAAGGGGCCGGGCGCGTGCACGCGGTGGCCCTCGGTCAGATCGCCGGCGGCGATGCCCTCGATGCTGAGCGGGACGACCGTGGACTCCGTCTCGTCGTGCAGCAGGCAGAGGATGCGGCGGAGCGGGCGCACCCAGCGCAGGGTGCCGCTGCCCCAGCGCATGGACTTGGGCCAGGGAAAGCCGCGGACGGCGGTCTCGACTGCCTCGGCAACCACGTCGGCGGCCGGGCGGCCGGGGCGGTCGATCACGGCGAACAGCACGTCGCCCTTTTTGTCGGCCCGCACCTCCAGCCGGTCGCGGGTCAGGCCGGTCGAGCGCAGGAACCCCTCGATCGCCTTGTCGGGCGCGTCGGCGCGGGGGCCCTTGCGCTCCTCTCGCGTGGCCATGGTCTGTTCGGGCAGGCCGGTCAGCGCCAGGGTCAGCCGCCGGGGGCCGGCAAAGGCCTGCGCTGCGGCATAGGTCAGCCCCGCCTCGACCATGTGGTCGGTGACCAGGCGGCGCAGGTCGGCCGCGGCGCGGGCCTGCATGCGCGCGGGGATCTCTTCCGAGAACAGCTCGATCAACAGGTCGGGCATCAGCGATCCGCGAATTCCGGTTGCAGCTGGCGCCACATAAAGGCGCGGCCGTCGGGGAAGCGCAGGACGACGCGGTCGACGCCCGTGCCCTCGCCCCGCTCGGCCAGATAGGCGGTGGCGGCACCGGCCTCGATGGCCGCGGTCAGCGCTGACGCGTCGAAGCATTCGAACCAGCCGGGGGCGATCAGCGGCGTGGGGTCGGGGTACTCGGGCGCGTCCGGAGCCTCGCCCAGCGTAAAGCAGGCGCGCAGCTTCAGCGGCGACGTCGAGGCGTCGATGCCCTGGAAGCCGGCCACGTCGTAGGCCGCGCCGCCGATTGCCACGCGCTGGACGGTGTATTCCTCGTAGAAGGCGTAGAACTGCGCGTACCAGAGCCCGGCAGCGAACACCGCGGTGAAGGCCAGCAGCGCGATCATCAGTCTCTTGCCGGACATCGTTCCCACCGCGCGATTGAGCCCTGCGCCCCGCGGCTGCGGGCGGCGCACGGGCGCAGGGCGCGCCCGCCGCGGGCGGTCTAGGCCGTGGGCGCGGCGGGCGCAACCGCGCGTCATGGGCGCGGCCCTACCCGCGGCCGAGGCGCGTCGCGATGCCACCGTCGAGGGCGCCTCGGCACACAGGCTGGACGATCGCATCGACGTGGCCGCAGGGAGCCGAGTGGCTGGGAACGCGACGGATGGCGGTCGCGATCCGGCATTCTCGAACGCCGCCGCCGAGCGAGGGGACACCGCGCGCTGCACAGCGCGCGCGCCCGCGGCCCGGGTGAGGACCCATCGCCGAAGTGGACTACCCCCACTGAGTGGCCCGGTTGAACTGTTAGGGCATGAAGGGCCCGGGGTGGGGCCGCACCCAGCGGGGATAGCCGAGGTGGCGCCATGGAGCGACGCTGCGGGACGGGGCTGCGGGACGGGGTTACTGGGCCGCGAACAGGGTGTCGGCGAGGGCTGCGGCGGGATTGGTGCCGTCGACGAGGTTCGAGAGGTTGGCGAGCACCGCCACGCGCAGCCCGTCGCGGGGGCGCCAGCCGTAGCGCGCCGCGTATCCCGGCACGTCGCCGTCGTGGCCCACGACCGCGCCATCGCGTTGAAGCAGAAAACCCCAGGTGCGCGCGCCGCCGTGCTCGAACCCGTGCAGGCGCGCCCGGGCTGGCGCCGAGAGGCCGTCGCCTTGGGCGAGCCGCGTGCCCAGCCGCATGAGCGCTCGGACATCGCCCGCATATCCGCCGGCCGGTCCGGCCCAGCCCGGTATGTGCGTCGAGGCATCGACCAGCGTGTCGCCGTACTCCAGCGCGCCGGGCGCCCGCGCGTGGCGGTACCCCTTGGGCGCGCTGTCGGGCAGGGCCGTCATCAGGGGCACGCCGATGGGTGCGAAGACCCGCCTCTGCGCCAGCGCGTCGAACGCCGCGCCCGCCGCACGCTCGCACGCGGCCGCGATCAGCAGCGCGTTGGTGTTGGCATAGCGCCGCTCGCCCGGCGCCAATGCGACGCGGCCGAGTGCCAGGCCCGCCTCCATCGCCTCGCGCCAGGCGATGCGCCCGTCCGCCGCCGCGGCGCGGGCCCGGAATGCCGGGTCCTCCAGCGCGTCGCGAAAGCCGGTGCGGTGGGCAGCGCATTGGGCGAGCGTGACGGGCAGCGCCCCCTGCGGTCCCTGCAGCGGCGCGTCGAGGTCGAGCGCGCCATCTTCGGCCAGCGACAGCGCGACGTAGGCGATCACCAGCTTGGACACGCTGGCAAAGCGCATGGGTGCGGGCAGTGCCATCGGCGCGCTGGCGGCCCGATCCACGCTGCCCAGCGCCAGCTCCAGCGTCGCTGTCGGATCCGACGCGACCAGCGTCGCGCCCGGCAGCCCCGCTGCGGCCAGCCGGTCGAACGCCGCGTGGGCCGCGGCTTGCAGCGTCAGGCGGTCCATGTCGTTAGCGGCAGCCAGCCCTGGCTGGCCAGCATCCCGATCACCACCGTCTGGCCGGCAAGCGCGAAGACGGCCAGCGCGCGCCCCGCCCGGCCGATCCCCCGCCACCGGCGCCACAGCACGATGGCAGCACCCGCGACGCACAGCGCGGGCACGACGCTGAGGCCCGAGAGAGCGAGCGCCCGTAGGCCGGGCCGAGACAGCAGCGCCAGATCGGCGAGCGACGCGAACAGGCCCCAGGTCGCGAACAGCGCGATCAGCCCCAGGGTCGCCATCGCGGCCAGGCCCAGCAGCATCCACAAGGCGCCCGAAGGTCTGCCCCGGCGGACGGCGGCGCGCAGACCGTTCCAGAGCCCGCCGACGAGGCCGCAGAAGAGCCCCGCGACGCCCCAGGCGCCGCCGAGCGCCAGCAGCGCGATCGCGGCGGCGGACAGGCGCTCGAACGACTGCTGCTCGTCGCCGATCAGCACCGTCCGCCCGCCGTCCTCGACGAACAGATGCGTCTCGATGGGGAAGCCCTGCTGGCGGTAGAAGCCCGGCGCCGTGGCGACCAGCCGGTGGGGAGCACCGATCAGCGGCGGTGCGCGGGCGATCAGCCCGTCGCCTGCCGGCTCGATCGCGGTCAGGCCCGCGGCCCACATGATCCAGGCCCGCACCGAGGTCTCGGGCGTCAGCGGCGCCCACCAGCCGACCAGGCGCCCGATTTCCGGGTCTGGGTCCGCCTCTGGGTCCGGGTCCGAGCCCGGGACCGAGACCGGGTCCTGTCGCCCGGCGGCTGCGGGTGGCGCGGCTGCAGGAGGGTCGGATGGGGGGTCGCCCGCCACATGGGCCGCGATCTGGCCGCGAAGCGCTGCAAAGGCCCGGCGATCCCCGCTGTTGACGACCACCGCGAAGCCGTCGCCCCGGTCCGGCAGCACGCCGAAGCTGGTCAGGAAACCGTCGACCCGGCCCCAGTGACCCCACCAGACCTGCCCCGCCTCGACGAAGGCGAACAGGCCGAGAGCATAGGCGTGGGGGTAGCCCGCGCGCGCGGCGAGGCCGGTCTGCGGGTGGCGCATCGCCTCGATCATCGCCGCCGGCGCGATGGCGGTCGGGCGTCCGGCGCTTGCGTGGAAACGGGTCAGCGCGGCCAGATCGTCGATCGTCGCCACCATCGCGCCAGAGGGTCGCCAGGCCATGTGCCAGACGCCGGCGTCGGTGCCGTCGGTCTCGAAACTCGGGGCCAGGTCGGCCGCGCGCGGGTCGTCCAGCCGGAACGTGGCGCCGCGCATGCCCAGTGGGTCCAGCACCCGCCCCCGGACCAGCGCGTCGAACGGCTGGCCGGCCGCCGTCTCGGCCGCCGCTGCCGCCAGCGTGTGGCCGTGGTTGGCGTAGAGGAAGTGCTTGCCCGGCGCCCAGGCAACCGTCGCGCCGTGCAGGCGGGCGGCCTCCAGCGGCGCGATGTCCACCGGGTGATCGGCAAAGTCGGGGTAGCTCGTCGCCTGGAGGCCGGCGGTATGCTCGAGCAACTGCCGGATCGTCGGTCCGCCGTCCGCGGCCCACGGATTGTCGAGCGCCACGCCCGGCAGCAGCGGAGCTACCGGATCATCCAGGCCCAGCGCGCCCTCGGCCGCCAGGGACACCAGCAGCATCGATGTCACGGTCTTCGACACCGAGCCCGCGCGGAAGGGCGTTGCCCGCGTGACCGGCAACCCGCCGGGCGCCACGGTGCCGAACGGCTCGACCGCGACGATCTCGCCCGCGCGGACGATGGCATAGGCGCCGCCGACCAGCCGCGTTTCGGCGACCAGCGCCTGGACCCGCTGGCGCAGGGCGGCGGGTGTCTCGGCTGCCGGCTCGGCCGCGAGCGGCAGCGGGAGCGCGACCGAGAACGCGGCGAGACAGAGCACGGCGAGGAGGATCACAAGACGCATGACGACCGGCCATCGGCGCCGCGGCGGCGGCGGGAACGGGTGGGGCTGGCGGCCGCTCGCATCCCATGGCTAGGCGAGCGACCGGGCACCGTCAACGCGCGGGCGGTCGGGCAAGGCCCAGCGGCACGCACACCGGCACGCCCAGCATCGGGTCCAGTGTCACCCGCGCCTCGACCCCGAACACGCGGGCGATCAACTCGGCGGTCACCAGGTGCGGCGCCGGGCCGTGGGCGACCACGGCGCCCCCCGCCATCGCGATCAGATCGTGGGCATAGCGTGCTGCCTGGTTCAGGTCGTGCAGCGCCGCCACGATGGTCGTGCCGCGGCTGCGGTTCGCCTCGACCAGCGTCTCCATCACCTCGATCTGGTGGGCCATGTCCAGAAAGGTCGTCGGCTCGTCCAGCAGCAGGTATGCGGTGTCCTGGGCCAGCGCGAGCGCGATCCACACGCGCTGGCGCTGCCCGCCGGACAGCGTGTCGAGCGTGCGGTCCGCGAACGCGGTCACCCGTGCGGCGGCCATCGCCCGCTCCAGCGCCGCACCGTCGGCCGCGGTCCAGGCGCCCAGCGGGCCGCGATGGGGATAGCGGCCCTGGGCGACCAGTTCGCGCACCGTCAGCCCCTCGGGCGCCTCGGGCCGCTGCGGCATCACGGCAAGCCGCCGGGCAACGGCGCGCGACGGCTGGTCCTGCAGTGTCGCACCGTCCAGCAGCACCGCACCGCCCATCGGCCGGATCAGGCGCGACAGGCCGTGCAGCAGCGTGGACTTGCCGCTGCCGTTCGGCCCGATCAGTGCCGTGATCCGCCCGGGCGCGATGCGGGCCGAGAGCGCGCGGACCACCGCCTCGCCCGCGTAGCCCAGCGTCAGGCCATCGGCCTCGAGCCCGGGATCAGCCAACGCCCGTCCTCCGCAGCAGCCACAGCAGGTACGGCGCGCCCAGGATCGCCGCGACCACGCCGGCCGGAACTTCGACGGGCGCCAGCGCGCGGCGGCCGATCAGGTCGGCGGCCGCCATGACCACCGCGCCGATCAGGGCTGCCAGCGGCACCGCCCGCGCGGCGCCGGGCCCGACGATCAGCCGCGCCAGGTGCGGTGCCGCCAGGCCGACGAAGGCGATCGCGCCCGCCGCCGCCACCGCGGCCGCGGCCAGCAGCACCGCCAGCGCCACGATGCCGAGCCGCGCCGGCTCGACCGCGATGCCGAGCGACGCGGCCGCATCGTCGCCCCGCGCCAACAGATCGAGCACGGGCGCCGAGACGACGGCCAGCGGCAGCGCGACCGCCACTTGCGCCCACACGGCCGCCGCATCGCCCCAGTCCCGCGCGTTGAGGCTGCCTGCCAGCCAGGCCAGTGCGCGCTGGACGTCCGTGATCGCGGCGAAGACGGCGACCAGGGTGATCAGCGCCGAGCAGACCGCGGCGACGCCTACGCCCGTCAACACCAGCCGCGCCGGCGCCGTACCGCCCTGCCAGGCCAGGCCACAGACCGCCAGCGCGGCGATCAGCCCACCCGCAAATGCCGCGAGCGGCAGCGCCAGCGCAGAGGCCGCCGCGCCCGTCGTGATGGCCAGCACCGCGGCGAGTGCTGCGCCTGCGTTGACGCCGATGATCCCAGGCTCGGCCAACGGGTTGCGCGTGGCCGCCTGCAGCAGCGCCCCGCTGGTGCCGAGCGCCGCGCCCACGCCGATGGCGACCGCCAGGCGCGGGCCGCGGAGCGCGCCGACGGCCAGCCTGTGCGCCTCGGGCGCCGTTGGGTCGGACAGGGCGCGCAGCACCTCGCCGGGTCCGAGTGGGAGCGATCCCGCACCGAGGCTTGCCACCGCCAACAGCGACAGGGCCACCCCGCAGGCGGCCGCGCCCACGACAAAGCGGCGCCGCGCGGCCGCCGGATGGGGCGTCATGCCCAAGACCTGCGGCGGCGCAGCAGCGCGATGAAGACCGGGACGCCGAACAGCGCCGTGGCGACGCCGACGGGGGTCTCCTGCGGTGCGGCGACGCTGCGCGCCGCGATGTCGGCCGCCAGCAGGATGGTGGCGCCGATGGGCGCGCTGAGAACCAGCACCCGCCCCGGGTCGGCGCCCGCCAGCGCGCGCGCCATATGCGGCGCCGCCAGCCCGACAAAGCCCACCGGGCCCGCCAGCGCGACCGCAAGTCCCGCCAGCGTGGTCGCCACCGCGATGGCGCCGGCCCGCGCAGCGGCCGTGCCGACGCCAAGGCCGAGCGCCACCTCGCGCCCCAGTCCCAGCACCGCGATCACGCGCGCCAGCGCCAGCGCCGCGCCCAGCGCCACCGCGATCGCGATGCCGAGGCGCGCGACCAGATCGGCCGGCCGCCCCGCGACCGACCCGGCCAGCCACAGCCGCGTCTCGTCCAGCGCGCGTGCGTCCATCAGCAACAGCGCCGTGGTCAGCGCGGTCAGCAGCAGCGTCAGCGCCGCCCCTGCCAGTGTCAGCCGCAGCGGCGTCGGCTCGGCCGCCATGCCCGTCCGCGCGGCCAGCAACCAGACCGCCATCGCCGCTGCCGCGGCCCCCAGCACCGCGACGCCGGCGGCCGCTGCCAGGGGCGGCGGCCCCTCCCAGACCACCGTCAGCGCGACGACGGCCAGCGCCGCACCCGCGTTGACGCCCAGCAGCCCCGGTGCGGCGAGCGGGTTGCGCGTGATCGTCTGCAGGATCGCGCCGCTGACCCCCAGCGCGGCGCCGACCGCGATGGCCGCGCCGGTGCGCGGTACCCGCGTTGTCTGCACCACGGTATGCGCGACGCTGCCGTCCGGGGCGAAGACCGCGATCAGCGCCTGATCGGGCGCCACCGGAAAGGGTCCGATGGCCAGGCTCGCCACCGCCGCCAACCCCATCAGCACCAGCCCGATCAGCACCAGCCCTATGTGCAACAGCCCTTTGTGCAATGGCCCGTTGTGCACCGGCCCTTTGTCCACCGGGCCCAGCGGCCCGCGGCTCCGCCGCTCCAGGATCGGGCCAGGCGCCCGCCTGCTCATCTGGCAGCGAACATCGCGTCGATGTCGTCCAGCACGGCCAAGGCCGAGTGCAGCCCGCCGAAGCCCATCCACGGCCCTGGATCCACCACGCGGACCCGCCCGGCTGCAACCGCCGGGATCGCCTGCCACAGCGGGTGCGCCATGGTCTCGGCCATCAGATCGCGCCCGTCGCTGGCGTGATGACCGCCGCCGACGGTGACGATCAGCCAGTCGCCCTCGAGCTGCAGCAGCCCCTCCCAGCCCAGACGGCGCAGCACCGTGTCGTCCGCCACGGTCTCGAACGGCGGGCGCGCCAGGCCGGCCTCGGCCAGAATGCGCATCGGGGCATAGGCCGCCGGCCCGTCGACATAGACCTGAAAGCCGCCCGGCACGACGCGGACGAACGACACCGAGGTGCCCGCCGGCACGCCGGCCCGCACCGCGGCCAGCCGCCCGTCATAGGCGCCGAGCGCCTCGGCCGCCCGCGCCTCGGCCCCGCCCGCCTCGGCGATCACCGCCAGATAGTCGCGCCAGTCGATGGCCTGCACCAGAACGGTCGGCGCGATCTCGCTCAGCACGCCCGCGAGCGATGCGTGCATCGTCGCGTCGCCCAGGATCAGGTCGGGACGGGCGACGAGCAGGGCCTCCAGATCCGGATACTGAAACTGGCCGAGGTCGACGAACCCTTCGGCAACCCAGTCCGCATGCCCGACCAGCACCGCATCGGGCAGGCTGCCGCCCGACCGGGCGCTTGCGACCACCGGCAAACCCAGCGAGAGCGCCATCTGGAGGTTGTAGTAGGGGTCCAGGGTCGCCACGCGCCGCGGCTGGCGCGGGACACAGACCGGCGCGCCGTGCACCAGCGCCCCCTGCACCGCCCGGCCGTCGCAGGCGCGCGCCACAGCACCCGGGGCCGACACGGCAAGCACCGCCGCCCCGGCACCGACGATCGTCGCGCGGCGGGTCACCGACGGTCTTGCAGCGGTGTTCTGACCTAGGCCGTCCAAGGCTACCGCATCGATTGTCGACCAAATCTGTCGGGCTTGTAGCCGATCGCACCGCGAAAGTCTTTACCATGGAAGCGGGACCATCGGGGCCTGCCACCCGCGAGAGCGAGGCGTCCTGCGCTGACGGCGCGCCATGTAAACCGCTCGCAGTACGGGCCGGGGGAGATGCCCAGCAGTCGGCCGAGCGTGCGCCTAAGGCGTTCCCACCCGCCAAACCCCCAGCGGTTCTCGACCGCCGACATGCTGGCAGCAGTCGGGCCACCGGGCGGTCCGCCCAGGCGGGTCTTGGGCAACGTTCTCAAATCGGGTTTCGGCACCGTCGGTCGCCGAAGGGGTAGGCGGTGGGCTCTGCCGGCAGGACCGTGACTGTGGCCAGGGCCTGGCGGCTGGCTAGAAGCCGAACAGCCCCAGCACCCAGGGCGACGGTGCGTCAGCGGCCGTCGACCCGATGCTGACCACGCCGCCATCGGGCACCAGCGTCACCTCGGTGGCCGCTGGCCGCCCCGCCACGAAATCGCGGACATGCACCTCCAGATCGCCGCGTCCGGTCTGGGGGAGGCGGAGCGAGAGCGTGCCGTCGCTATCCTCGACATAGGCGATATAGCCGACATAGCCCTGCAGCCCGTCCAGGCCCAGCGGCGTGGCCGGCGTGTCGACGGTACACACGCTCATCGCCATCAGCCCCTCGAACGGGTTCGTCATGGGCGGCGCATTGGCGAGCGGATGCACCATCAGCGACATCGCCTCGAACGCGACGGGACCGTTCTGCAGCTCGACCGTGACGTTCGACATCAACGCGTCGCCGATCTCCCATGTCCCCTGGCGCAGCGGGGCGAAGTCGACCGAGCCGTCCTCCTGCACCAGCAATCCGGCGGGCAGATCGAACGCGGTGACGAAACCGTCGGCGCGCGTTGCGATGAACAGTTCGATGTGCCCGTCGCGCCGGTCGACGACGATATCCACGTCGGCGGCGAGAACCGGCTGCGCCTGGAACAGGCCGAGGGCGACGGCGCCAGACAGAACAGCGGTGCGAAGCGATCCGGTACGCATGAGCGTAGATCTAGTCATTTTGCGCCGTCTGTTAAGACACAATGTGCCCATCATCCGGGACCGCGGCGGCCGTCGTGCCGGCAATGCGCCTGGCCGCGCCGCCGATTGTCGGCGAGTTCGAAGTGTGGCGGTTGCGGCGGCGAGGCCGTCCCCCCCTGGCTGGCAGCCTCAGGCGCCTGGGCGCGCGCGCGGCGCATCGCCAATCCGGCACCGAGGCCGGGACCCGCCGGCTCTGGTCCGACCGCGTCGCGGAGGCGCGAGGTGACCCCTCGACGCTGCAGCATGCGGTCGCCGCCGAGATCGGCGCCTGCGAAAGGTGGAATGCCCGCATGCGACTCGTCGACCGGCACGACGCGACGGCGAGGGCGACATCGACCGGGTCCCTGCGACGCGGACGCGCGCGGCTCTCACCGTCGGCGCCACCCGGTCGCCGGGCCTGTTGGCGGCTGTTGTTCACGGGCGGCACAGCGCTCCCCAGGCCGCAGCGCCGGGCGTCGGCACGGCGCGGGCCGCGTTCCCGGCACTCTTGCTTGCGGCCGTCGTGGGCATCTTGGCGTGCGGCCGCATTCGGGCACCCTGGCGCGACGATTTCGCGGTCCTGTGCGACCGGGGCCTGCCCGGTGGGACCTGCCCGACGGGGGCCTGCCCGACGGGGCCTGTGAGAGTTGTGCTGGGCCGGCGGCTGCGCTCGCCGTCACCGCCCGGATCGAAGGTCGTTATCGTCCGCGCCTGGCGCGCGCCGGCACGCGGCGCCGCCGGGGGGCCGTCATCGCGTTGGATGGGCGTCGATGGCGGTCTCCAGCTCGAGGCGCTCCTCGCACGACCCGCACAGCGTCTCGAGACGCGCGAGGTTTGCCAGCGCTTTGTCGGGCTCGCCCTGCTGCAGGAAGAGCTGCCCCTGATAGGCCAACGTCGCCAGGTGATTGGGGTCCAGCGACAGCGCGCGGGCGTAGTGCACGGCGCTGACCTCCAAATCGTCCATCTTGCGATAGACATAGCCGAGCAGGTTGAACACGTCCGCATTGTCCGGCACGTCCACCGCCAGCTCTTCCAGCAGCGGGAGCGCATCGCAGTACCGATCGGCCTCGATCAGCCGGATGCTCTGCTCCAGCGCTGCGGCTGAGGCGGTGTCCATGCTGGGCGGTGGCGCCATCGCGGTCGGGGCCGACCAGGCGATGCACGGCACCGCGACCAGGGCTAGCGTGGCAATCGAGCGCTTCATCGTCTGATCTCCGTCTTCCGGTCGGGCCGCGGGCATGGCCGCCGGTATGTCCGCCCGCCTCGATAGCCCGCGTCGATAGTCTGCATCGGGGCATCTAGCACGACCGCCGGGCGAGACCCGGTGGCCCCGCCGCGCGCTTGGGCTGCGGGGCGGGCTTGACCCGCCCCGGCCCGGTTCAGGCCACCGTCAGCCCGGCAGCTCCTGCATGACCAGCGGGGCGGGGTGATAGCGGAACCCCTCGCCCACCTTCTCGACATGCCCGATGCCCGGCCACGGGAAGTGGTAGGCGATCATCGGCAGCCGCTGTGCGGCGATCATGTCCAGCACGCGCACCCGGGTCTGCGCCGACTGCGCCGGGTCCGTGTCGAACGCGAACTGGGTGAGCGGCGTCTCCAACAGGATCACGTGGTGATGCGTCAGATCGCCGATGACCGCCAGCGTGTCGTTGCCCGAAGTCACGATGAAAGCGGTGTGCCCCACGGTGTGACCCGGCGCAAACATCGCCTGCAGGCCCGGCAGAAACTCTTCGCCGTCCTTGAAGAACTTCATCCGGTCCTGGTTGGGCATCAGATTGCGCCGCGCACCCTCGACAAAGGGGACCATCCAGGCGGGGTCCGTGACCGAGAGCTTGCCCTCGTCGGTCCAGAAGTCGAAGTCCGCCTCCGAGATCCAGATCTGCGCGTTGGGGAAGATCCGCTCGCCTGCGTCGGACATGATGCCCCAGACATGGTCGCAATGGCCGTGGGTACAGACGATCGCGGTGATCGAGCTTGCGTCGATCCCGGCGGCGGCAAGGCTGGACATCAGCTTGCCGGGCGTGGGTCCGAACATCTGCGAGGTGCCCATGCCGGTGTCGAACAGGATGCGCTGGTCGCCGGCATCGACGACCAGGATGTTCTGCTCCAGCACCGCATTGTCGGTGGGCAGGAAGTTTCGGTTGAGCATGGCGCGCATGTCGTCGGCAGACGGGCCGATGAAGCTGGCCGTCGGGTCGCCCAGCGGCAGAATACCGTCCGAGACGACCGTGCCGACGAGATCGCCGATCCGGAAGCGATAGAAGTAGGGCGCCTGGGCCAGCGAGGGTGCAGCCACCGCCGGGGTCGTCGCCGCCATCAGGCCGCCCGTGGCGGCGAGGCCAAGGCCCGCAGCGCCCAGCAACAGGCCGCGGCGATGCAGCGTGGGACTGTCGGGGACAAGGGATTGGGTTGGGGTCATCGGATTTCCTCCCTGGTTTGATGATTATCGTTGGGCCAGCCGCCCGCCTCGCGCTGACCGCGACGCAGCCGACTGTCCCGCGTTTATACAGGTAAAGTAGGGGATGTGCGTGGCGCTCGGCAACGCGCCGGCACGCGGCCGGCCGACACGCCGGGCTGTGCCCCACACCCTGCGTCGGCGGCCCAACAACGCCGTCTCGCGTCCGCGCGCTGCGCCGCCCGTGCATCGGGGCCCGTGCATCGGGGCCCGTGCCGGCCAACCTCACGCGGGCCCATGCGCCGCCGGATCCGGTGCGATCCCGCCTGCGACCGGACCGTGAGCCCGCAACTCCTCCGACGCCCGATGCCCGACGCCCGACGCCCGACGCCCGATGCCCGATGCCCGATGCCCGTGTCCCGGGTCCCGTGCCCCGTGTCAGCTGGGCAGGGACACGGTCCGGCGCGAGCGCACCGGCGCGCGGAAATAGGCCGAGCGCGGCGTGTCTTCGGCGTTGAAGGCCCGGATCACGCTGGGGCGCGTCTCCAACCGCTCGAGCAGGGCGTTCAAGTGCGGATGAGAGGTCACCGCTTCGGGCTCGAGCGGCGCGTGTCGCGGTGCGATCAGCGACCAGCGCGCACAGCCGCCGAGGTAGAAGTCGCACATGCTGAGCGCGCGGCCCAGCAGCCAGGGCCCGCCATGCCTGGCGATGGCCGCATCGATCATCGCAAAGTGGCGCCGCATGCGCGCGTGCGTCGTCGGGCGGGCGGCCTCGGCCAGGTCCTCGCCGACGTACCGCTCGGTATAGTACTGGACCTGCGCGTCGGCGTGCAGCGTGTTCGAAAGGAAGAACAGCCATTGAAGAAAGGCGGCACGCGCCGGCGCGTCGGTCCCCGCAGGCGCCAGGCGACCGCTCCACTCGGCCAGGTGGTGCAGGATCGCGCCCGTCTCGGCCAGCGTCGCGCCCGATGCCGGGTCGGCCAGCACCGGCACCGTGCCGCGCGGATTGATACGCAGGAACCCAGCGCTGCGGTGTGCGCCCGCCCGCATGTCGACGATCTGGTCGCGATAGGGCGCGCCCAGCTCCTCCAGCACCATGCGGACCACGTGGCTGGCGCAGTCGGGGTAGGAGTAGAGGATAAAGCTCATGCGCCGGCGTCCGCTGTTGTCGCCAATCGCCGCCCGACCCTGACGGCCCCACCCGGCGGTTGCCCGCCCGGCCCAGGTTGTTCCGAACCGGGCGACCGCGCGCCGATCCCGGGGCCCGAAAGGTCGCCTAGGTGCCGCAGAAGGTGCGGCTGACAGCCTCCTCGGCGCGCGGCGGCTGCGCCAGCGCCGCGTCCTGGGGCTGGTCGTCGAACGGGTGCGCGAGCACCTTGCACAGCCTCTCGAACGGTCCCAGATCGCCGTCCTCGGCCGCGTCGAGAGCCTCCTCGACGCGGTGATTGCGGGCAATGAACAACGGGTTGGCCGCGCGCATGGCAGCCGACCGTTCAGACGGCGCCATCGGGTCGTCCGCCACCCGCCGCCGCCATCGCGCCAGCCAGGTGTCCAGTGCTGCGGGGTCGTCGAACAAGGCCCCGACCCTCGGCATCTCCGCGGCGTCCGGGTCGGCCTCGTGCGCGAGCCGGCGAAACGTCAGCGTGAAGTCGGCGGCGTTGTCCTCCATGACCTGCAACAGGTCCTGGAAAAGCTCGCCATCGCCCTCGGCCGGCGCCGAGAGCCCCAGCTTCCGCCGCATCACCCCCAGCCAGGCGTCGCGGTAGAGGTCGGGATAGCGGTCGATGGTCGCCTGCGCCGTCTCCACCGCCGCCTCGCCCGAGCCCGGCAGCAGCGGGAGCAGCGCCTGCGCCAATTGCGCGAGGTTCCAATGGGCCACTTGGGGCTGGTTGCCATAGGCATACCGACCGCCGACGTCGATCGAGCTGAACACCTGGCGCGCGCGGTGCGCATCCATAAACGCGCAGGGACCGTAGTCGATCGTCTCGCCCGAGACGGTCATGTTGTCGGTATTCATCACGCCATGGATAAAGCCCACGCCCATCCATCGGGCGACCAGATCCGCCTGGCGCGCCATCACGCGCTCCAACAGCGCCAGGGCGGGCGCCTCGCTCGACGAAAGGTCGGGGTAGTGGCGCGCGAGCACGTGGGTCGTCAGGGCCTGCAGGGCTTCGACGTCGCGCCGGGCGTAGAAGTACTGAAAGGTCCCGATGCGCACATGGCTGGCGGCCACCCGGGTCAGCACGGCCCCGGCATGGACGGTTTCGCGGTAGACCCGGTCTCCCGTGGCCACGGCGGCAAGCGACCGGGTCGGGGGGATGCCGAGCGCGGCCATCGCCTCGCTGACGATGAACTCGCGCAGGACGGGGCCCAGGGGCGCTTTGCCATCGCCCATGCGCGAGAAGGGCGTGCGCCCCGCGCCCTTGAGTTGGATGTCGCGCCGACACCCGGCGCGGTCGATGACTTCGCCCAGCAGGATCGCACGGCCATCGCCGAGCTGCGGCACCCAGTTGCCGAACTGGTGCCCGGCATAGGCCATGGCAATCGGCTCGGACCCTGCCGCGACGCGGTGGCCGGACAGGATGTCCAGACCGTCCGCGCTCTCCAACCGGCCGGGATCGAGGCCCAGCTCCTCGGCCAGGGGGCGGTTAAGCTGAAGCAGCCGCGGCGTCGGCGCGGGGGCCGGCGAGACGCGGGCGAACAGCCGCTCGGGCAGCCGCGCATAGCTGTTGTCGAAGGCGAAGATCTCGTCGCCCGAGCTGATGGCGTCCACTGTCACTCACTCCGCACGGCTGACGGTATACGGCCACCTAGCCTGCGAGGCATCGCTCGACCAGATGCGCCGGGCCAATCGCGCACCCGGCGGGCCCGCGTGGGCCACCCTGCGCGTGCCTCGACCACGCTGCCGACGCTCCTGGCGCATCCGCGGTCGGCCGCGCAACGCCGGGTCGATGCCGCGAGCTTGATCGCCGCCCGCCGCAGCGGCCATCGGGGACGGGCCTGGCGGCGGGCAGGGGCAGGGCGATATAGTACAGCCGTTGACGATCCAAGGTCGCGACCAAGTCAGCGGTGCGCCTCGACGCCTCCACGGTCGCCGATTGCAGGTCTATAGACTTTAGGCAGGGGTGCTTCCCCCTTGCCGACAAGCAATTGAACGCTGAGATAGGTCCCGATTGCCTATCGTTCGGTCATTTGGTCGACTTGCTGAGCAAGAATCTGATCGTGTCGTGATCAGACTGCAGATTGTTGCTGCAAAACCAGCAGTTGTCTTTGAGCCGTCATTGCTCGGCGGTAGGCTTGGTCGAACAGGCCAAGGAACGCACGATGAATCAACACACAGGAATGGTGAGCCGGTCCCAACTCGGGCATTCGCTCCGCGAGCCACTGGCCAGGGCGACGTCCGGGATGTCGCCGGCGGCGCCGATGGCGATGCTTGCGGACTGGGCGCTGCACCTGGCGTCGTCGCCCGACAAGCAGTTGGCGCTGGTGCACAAGGCGCAGCAGGGCTGGCTCGACTGGGCGCAGTTCGTGGCCAGGGGCTGCCCCAGCGACGAACGACCCATCGAGGCTGCCCGCGGCGATCGGCGGTTCCGGCACGAGAAATGGTCCGAGGCGCCCTATGCGGCCTGGTCGCAGGCGTTCCTGCTGGTCGAAGCGTTCGTCGATGCCGCGACCTCGGACGTGCCGGGGCTGTCGCCCGCGCACGACCGGGCGATGACCTTCCTGGCCCGGCAGCTCTTGGATGCGGTGGCGCCCAGCAATTTCCTGATCACCAACCCCGAGGCGATCGCAGCGACGGTCGAGAGCCGGGGCCAGAACCTGGCCCGTGGCAGCGCCGCGATGCTGGCCGACATGAAGCGGCGCCTGCAGAAGGACGCGCCCCGCCCCTCGATGACCGTGGGCCGCGACGTCGCCACCACGCCGGGCAAGGTCGTGCTGCGCACCCACCTGATGGAGCTGATCCAGTATTCCCCCGCGACCGAGACCGTGCACCCCGAGCCGGTGCTGATCGTCCCGGCGTGGATCATGAAGTACTACATCCTGGATCTCAGCCCACAGAACTCGATGATCCGCTACCTGACCGAACAGGGGTTCACGGTCTTCGCGATCTCGTGGCGCAACCCGGGGGCCGAGGATGCGGGCCTCGGCATGGCCGACTACCTGGAACAGGGCCCGATGGCGGCGCTGGACCATATCGTGGCCGCGACCGGGGCTCCTGGCGTGCACGGCGTGGGCTACTGCCTGGGCGGCACGCTGCTGTCGATCGCCGCGGCTGCGATGGCGCGCGAGGGCGATGCGCGTCTGGCCAGCATGACGCTGTTGGCCGCGCAGACCGACTTCAGCGAAGCGGGCGAGTTGATGCTCTTCGTGAACGAGAGCCAGGTCTCGTTCCTCGAGGATGTGATGTCGGCGCAGGGCTACCTGGACGCCGGGCAGATGATGAGCGCATTCCAGATGATGCGCTCGAACGACCTGATCTGGTCGCAGATGATCCGGCGCTACCTGCTGGGCGAGCCCGAGATGGCGATGAACGATCTGATGTCGTGGAACGCCGACACGACGCGGATGCCGGCGCAGATGCACTCGGAATACCTGCGCCAGATGTTCCTGAACAACGACCTTGCCGCCGGGCGGTACCGGGTGGACGGGCACACCGTGTCGCTGCGCGACATCCGCATCCCGGTATTCGGCGTGGGCACCGAGACGGACCACATCGCGCCCTGGAAATCGGTCTTCAAGATCCACAACCTGGGCCATGCCGACGTCACGTTTGCGCTGACGAACGGGGGCCACAACGCCGGTGTGGTCTCCGAGCCCGGCCACCCGCGCCGGCATTTCCTGCTGCACACCACGCGCGACCGCGACAAGGCGCTCAGCCCAGAGGACTGGCTCGAAACCGCGACGCGCCACGACGGAAGCTGGTGGCCCGCCTGGGTGGCGTGGCTGTCCCAACGATCAGGTCAAAAGACCGCTCCCCCCGCGATGTCCGGTGCGCTGGAGGACGCGCCGGGCACCTATGTCAGAATGGAGTAGGACATGCTGCCCAGAACGGATTGCCTGTTCGGCCCCGGCGGCCTGACCGTCAGCGTCGCCGAACGGCACGCGGCCCAATCCCCGGATCTGTCCCCGGATCGGTCCCCGGATCGCTCCCCGGCCCAGCCGCCGGCCCAGGCTCCGGGTCGGTCCACGGCCAATCCCGCGGTCGGCCTCGCCGGGAAGGCGCACGGCGACGTGGGCCGCAGCGCCACGGCGACCCTTGCGTGCGCCATCGAGCGACGGAGGGCCGCATGATGGACGATCACGTCAGCGCCCTCGGCTATATCGAGAACCGGCCCTTCGACGAGATCGAGGTTGGCGACTATGCCGAGCTCGTGCGCACCCTGACCGCCCAGGACATCGACGCGTTTGCCGTCGTCTCGGGCGACGTGAACCCCGCGCACGTGGACCAGGAATTCGCCGAGAGCGACATCTTCCACAAGATCATCGCCCATGGGATGTGGGGCGGTGCGCTGATCTCCAACGTGCTGGGCACGCAGCTCCCCGGCCCGGGGACGATCTATCTGGATCAGAGCCTCAAGTTCCTGAAACCCGTGGGGGTGGGCGACACCGTGACCGTGCGCGTGACGGTGGCCGAGAAGCACGAGGAGAAGAAGCGCCTGACGCTGGACTGCCTGTGCACCAACGGCGACGGCAAGGTCGTGATCACCGGCCAGGCCGTGGTGATGGCGCCGCAGCGCAAGATCAAGCGGGCGCGCGTGGTGATGCCCGATCTGGTGATGCACCAGCGCGGCGGCGCCTATGACCATCTGCTGGCCGCTGCCCGCGAAGCCCCGCCGCTGGCGACCGCTGTCGTGCACCCGTGCGATACCGAGAGCCTGCAGGCCGCGCTGCAGGTCCGCGACATCGGGCTGGTCGAGCCGATCCTGGTGGGGCCCGAGGCGCGCATCCGCGCCGCGGCCGAGGAAGCGGCGCTGGATCTGGGCAGCACCGAGATCGTGGACACCGAGCACAGCCACGCCTCGGCCGAACAGGCGGTTGCCCTGGTCCGCGACGGGCGTGCCCGGGCGCTGATGAAGGGCGCGCTGCACACCGACGAGATCATGTCCGCCGTCGTCTCCAAGACCGCGGGCCTGCGCACCGAGCGTCGGATGAGCCACGTCTACGTGATGGACGTGCCGACCTATCCCAAGCCGCTGCTGATCACCGACGCGGCGATCAACATCGCGCCCGACCTGCAGACCAAGTCCGACATCGTCCAGAACGCCATCGACCTGGCCCGTGCCATCGGGATCGAGTTGCCCAAGGTGGCGCTGCTCTCGGCCGTCGAGACGATCACGCCGCGGATGCAGTCGACCGTCGAGGCCGGGGCGCTCTGCAAGATGGCCGACCGGGGCCAGATCACCGGCGGTGTGCTGGACGGGCCGCTCGCCTTCGACAACGCGATTTCGATGCGCGCGGTGGCGACCAAGGGCATCAGGTCGCCCGTCGCGGGGCAGGCCGATATCCTGGTGGCGCCGGATCTGGAGGCCGGCAACATGATCGCCAAGCAGCTGATGTACCTGGCGGGGGCCGAGGCGGCGGGCGTGGTACTGGGCGCCCAGGTCCCGATCATCCTGACCAGCCGGGCCGACGACACCCGCACGCGGATCGCCTCGACCGCTGTCGCTGCCCTGTTCAACAGCCGGCTGGGCCGAGGGCCGGCATAAAGACGCCCTGCAGAGTTGCGCCCGGCTGGGCTGAGGGGCGGGATGAGGATGCCCCGCAGGGTTGCGCCGCGCTGAGCCGAGGGGCGGGGTGAGTAAGCCCTGCAGGCTTGTGCCCGGCTGGGCCGAGGGGCGGGATGAGGATGCCCCGCAGGGTTAGGCCGCGCTGAGCCGACAGCCCGATGGACACGCCCCACCGCGCCCGGGCGACCGCCGGCATCCCTCGATGCGGGCTTTCGTCCCCTGCGGCGGGGCGACAAGGCCTTGGGCGACAGGGGCCAGGGCGACAGGGGCCAGGGCGACAGGGGCCAGGGCGACAGGGGCCAGGGCGACAGGGCCCGGGGCAACGAGGCCACCGCCGCACCCGGCGCCCCAGGCGCAGTCGGCTGCCGGCTGCGCCCCACCCAGGCATCGCGTGAGGCGGCTGGGGCGCAGGGGGGCGATACCCCGGGGCGCAGGTCACGCCATTGCGGCCGATCTCGCTACAGCAGCGCACCTCGATGCAGGCGAGGCCGACACCCGTCACAGGCAGCCGCCCAGCCCATCCGACGGCGCACGGCCGGCAGGGGGCGCCCCGAGCGCTTGACCTTAGCGCTCAGGTACGGCTTATGGAGCGCCGGAGGACGGCGCGCGGCAGGGAGGGCTCCGATGCATATCGACTATCGCTTTCTCCCCGGGCGCATCCGTGTGGGGCGCGCCAGAGACTGACGACGCAGCGCGGTTACCGCCCGCGAGGTCAGTGCCACCGCCCGAACGCCGGGCATCATCCCTCGATGGCCAGGGAGCGGACGCACGGTCCGCACGTCTTTCATGTCTCGTCCTTCCTCCCGCGGCGCCTTTGCCCGCGTCCTCACGTTTGCGGTGGGCCTCTGGCTGCGCCGGCGCGGCCACCTCGCCGCCATCATCGTGCTCGTCCTCGTCTCGACGGCGGCGGACGTCGCGATCCCTGTCGTCACCGGGCGGCTCGTCGCCGCTGTCGCTGCGGGAGATGCGCCGTGGCCGATCTTTGCCTTGCTCCTGGCGCTGGGGCTGGTCTCGTTCACGGCCAAGGTGACCGGCTACTTCACCGTCATCGACCTCACCATCCCGACCATGCGGCGGGCCGAGGCCGAGGCCTTTGCCCGGGTGCAGCGCCTGCCGGCGGCGTGGCATGCCAACGCCTTCGCCGGCGCCACCGTGCGCCAGATCACGCGCGGTGCTTGGGCGCTGGACGACATGGCCGACGTGCTGTTGCTCGCGCTCCTGCCCTCGACCGTGGTGCTGGTCGGCACCGTCGCCACGCTTGCCGCCTTTCGCTGGGAGGTGGGGGTGGTGGCGCTGCTCGGCGCGGCCGTCTTTGTCGGGCTCTCGCTCGGTCTCACGCTCCTGTGGGTCGCCCCGGCGGCCCGGCTGTCGAACGCGCAGGATAGCCGCGTCTCGGGCGCGATGGCCGACGCTCTTACCTCGAACGCGGTGGTCAGGGCCCATGCCGGCGAACCGCGCGAGGACGATCGGCTGGGCCGTGTGCTGGGCAAGTGGGCCCGGCGCACCCGGCGCACATGGCGGCGCGGCACCTGCTCGGGGCTGGCGCAGGATGTCTCGCTCTGGGCCCTGCGCGCCGGGGTTCTGGGCGGCGCGCTCCTGGCCTTTGTCGAGGGCGCTGCGGGGGCAGGCGACATCGCCTTCGTGGTCGCCGCGCTCGGCATGCTCGACGGCTACCTCCGCCAGATCGGCAACCACGTGCGCACGCTGCAAAAGGCGGTGAACGACGCCGAAGAACTGGTGGATCTGATGGCCGCCACGCCCGAGCGCGACGTCGCCCGGCCGCCGGCGCGGGCGCTGGCTCCGCGGGCCGGCGCGCTGGCGTTCGAGCATGTGCACTACGGCTACGAGGGGGCGCCGACGCCGCTGTTCACCGATCTGCACGTCTCGATCCCGGCGGGGCAGAAGGTCGGGCTGGTCGGCCGGTCGGGTTCGGGCAAGACGACTTTCGTCAAGCTCATCCAGCGGCTGCACGAGGTCACCGGCGGTGCGATCACGCTCGGCGGTGTCGACATCGCGCAGGTCCCGCTCGACGTGCTCCGCCGTCAGGTCGCGATCGTGCCGCAGGAGCCGATCCTGTTCCATCGCTCGCTGGCCGAGAACATCGCCTATGCGCGCCCAGGGGCGCGTGTCGAGGCGGTGCGCGAGGCCGCCGTCCGTGCCGGTGCCGCCGGCTTCATCGAGCGCCTGGCGAAGGGTTACGCGACCGAGGTCGGCGAGCGGGGCATCAAGCTCTCGGGCGGCGAGCGCCAACGCGTCGCCATCGCACGGGCCTTCCTGTCCGACGCGCCGGTCCTGGTGATGGACGAGGCGACGTCGTCGCTGGACAGCGAGGCCGAGGCCCGCGTCGCCGAGGCGGCCGAACGCCTGATGCAGGGGCGCACGACCCTGGTCATCGCGCACCGGCTCGCCACGGTCGAGCGCATGGACCGCATCCTGGTGTTCGAGCAGGGCCGCATCGTCGAGGACGGCACGCCGGCCGAGCTGATGGCACGCGAGGGCGGTCTTTACCGCGCGCTCCGCCAACGCCAGACGCTGGCGGCCTGAAAGCTCTGCGGCGTGCCGCCCGGTGGGCAAGCACGCCGCAGACGCCAGACCGGGCGCCCCCTCCGCGCTCCGTCCTCCGTGCTACTGTGCGGGGGCGGCACGTGTGCAGGGGTCGATGCGCCGCCCGTCGCCGAGCGGCGAGCGCGCCGGTTTGCCGGATCGCCCCGCCTCGTCGCACCCCCGCCCCGCCCCGTCTGGCCCCGTCCGCCCCGCTGGGCAGCCGGGGGACCGATCAAGGAGAGTTTACTAGTCTCCTTGCTGGGTGATCGCTAAACCTCCGATATGCGACTGATATCCCTGTTGATTGGGCTCGGCGTCGCGGCGCTGCCCGCTGCTGCGCAGTCCGACGAGCGAAAGCGTCTCTACGGCACGTGGGGGACGGACCAACAGTGTGCCCGCGAGCCGCTCGCCCCCGACCTGACCATCCTGGCCGAGCCTTTCGAGATCGGACCGCAGTGGCTGAAGCGCGGTCAGGTCTGGTGCGCGCTCAACTGGTTCCCGGTCGAGCAACGCCCCGACGGCATCTTCACCGGCGCGTTTGCGCGCTGCGGCGAAGACGGTGTGCGCGATTACGTGGTCGGTATGCGCCTGACCGGGGACAGCCTGACCCTGCGCTGGGACTTCTTCTCGGTGGTCAACGGCCCGCTCGCGCAGTGCCCCAACTCCTGATCGGACAGCACCGCCCAATCCCCCCGAGCGCCCCTCGCGATCCATGCCTGTCGCAGCCGGGGCCGACGGCGCGCACCCCCAGCGGTCACCGCGCCCAGGACCTGTGCGAGGCGGCGGCGAGACGTCGCCACGCCCGCCGAAACGCCCCACTGCGCGCGGTCGCAGGACCCGGCGGATCGGTGGAGCGCTTGGCGGGGGCGGTCGCGACCATCGACCCCAGAATGGCCGACCACGGGTGCCGCGAGTGGATCGTTCGGCTCGCGCCCTTGCCGTCATCAGGATGCCTGCCGCTGACGGCAGCGCGTCGGAGATCCCGTTCGGCGCTCAGCTTGGGCAGCTGACAAGGCGCGCTGGGGCAGCGCGCTGACAGGCCTGGACCTGTCGATCGCGGGCCACAGGGTCGCCGTCGTAACCGAAAGGGGGTACGCGGGGCGCGGGCCATTTTGCAGCGCGGCCACGGGACCGCGCCGCGCAACGCTCCGCCTCGCATCTGCCGATCGACGGCACCGGTGCGCGCGCCGTGATCGCGTGGCGGTGGAGCGCATGGTGCGCCCTGCGCCGTGCGCTCGCGACCACGACGGTCGACCGACCCCAGGCAGGGGTATGCCCGCACCCCGGTCTTGGCGGTCCGGAGGACGCCGTTGACGATCCTTCGTCTCGGCACGGTATGCCGTCGACGCCCGGTTCTCGTGCGCCGGCATCGCCGGTCCCC